>CAZKOI010000324.1:0-4291 GCA_964554315.1 uncultured Enterobacterales bacterium
CCGGGAGCTGGGAGCACGGCTGGACGAACATCACTTACCCGACCTTTGGCGGCGTCTCCATCGATGATGGAGAGGTGCTCGATGCCTACCAGTACAACAAATACGAAGGACGTTGGACGGAGCTTCTCGGTGTTCCGACCTTTGGCATTCCTGCCCTCGGGAAGCCTAAAGGCGTCGGGACGCACACGCTCCAGCTGGACCTGCAAATCGGCGTGGTTGACCGCAACGTCGACGTAAACGACGAGTTCCGGGCGGGTGGACAACACCCTGCCTACCAAGGCTACTCGTCGGTTCAGCCGAACACGCAGTTCGCGGGGTACCCTGGCTGGAGTCTCTCCGGCGAGACCATGGCGATCTTCAACGTGGCCTATCGCTTCCCGCTCAACCGCTTCACCTACACACGCTGGGGTCCTGTGACGACCCAAGGCATCTGGATGCAGCTGGGTGGCACGGCGGGCAACCTCTGGTCATATCGACCCCCTGAGGGGCGCTCCAAGAGCTACCGAAGCCAGTACGATGACCGGATCGCCTATGACCCATCCGACATTAAGCGAGAGATCCCCTTCGTGGATGTCGCGTACAAGAACGGAAATCGCATGCTCTACGATGCCTTCGCTGAGGTGCGGGTCGCGAGTGTGTTCCGTGAAGGAATGTACTGGAATAGCTTTTTGCGATTTGCCTATGGGTTCAACGACATTCGCGGCTACGGTGACGTCGATGGGGACGGTATCTTTGATACGAGCGAGACGGGTGTCGGTGATGAGCTCTCAGCAGAGAGCGAGCCTGCAGGCTGGCGCTTGTACATTGGCCTTGGAACTGGCTGGTAGGAGACGAGCATGATGACGAACCGAATTGCCCTGACCTCACTGCTCCTTGGATGCGGTGTCCCTGCCTCGAACACTGACGTGAAGATGGCCGGTGTGGGTCTCGATCCAGACGAGATCGGGGCCGCCCCGACCTTCAACGGCGGCCTCATCGAGTACAACCTCATCGACTTCGCGGGCGCACAGCTTCCGCTGGGTCTGGTGGGACTGGTTTCCTACGACCAGGTTGGTCCCGATGTGACCTTCAAGCCGCCTTACAAGATGGTCATGGGGAATGCCTTTTTGTTCCAGGACGACCTCGTCGCACCGGACTCCGCGCTCGGTACACTCGCGAGCCCACCCGCCGCAATCGGCACCTGCCAGACTCGTTTTGAGCCTCGCTCCTACATCGGGGGCCTCGTCGATGCGGGTAGTAAGGTCACCGTCCGAAACAATGACGGGACCGCAGGGTGGGACATCGGCCGTCGACCCTACGTCTGGCCGTCGGACGTGAGCGACGTCAATGCCTACTACATGGAAATAGACTCTTGGCGTCCAGTAGGGTCGAAGCGCCCGATTCAGCTTGATCCCTCCAGCAATGACCCGCTGAACATGGTCCAAGTCCCGCACTTGATGGCCAACTTCCCAGAGGGGGAGCGGGTGGAGTTTGATTTCCCAGGCGGCGTGCCGCCTCTCGAACTCAACATGGGGTCGATTCCGGTACCGCTGCGGTCAGCGGGAACGGACCGAAGCCTGGTCCTTCCGAATTCACCGATGGGCGCCCGGCTGTCCTGGGATGGCCCTCGGTACGACCGGTATGGCCAAGCCATGGGCGAGGGGCATCCGGAGAACTCCATCAACGTGTACGCGCCGGATGGAGAGGGTGACTCAGGTGAGGCTGTGCAGACGGTCTATCCTTACAGCAGCTGCCTGCAGTATCTTCCTCACGGCACGATGCCGCGCTCGGTTGAGGACTGCATTGCGCTCGAATCCCCGCCGACAAAGCCCGCTGAGTTCAGTGCGCTGGGACTCGACTTTGCGGCAAAGAACCTCAACGGACAGATGTACACGGGTCCATGGGACACAGCGGATCAGCAGGTTGTGTTCGAGTGGATTCCGTCCTTCTCACAGACCAACGAGATGGTGACGCTGACGGTTCGGTTCTTGGGGCCTGTTGATCGCGACGACGACAACATGGTTGCAGCGACGGTCGGAGGCACGCCGATACCCGCCGATTACCAGCCTGGCGATGGTCCAGACTGGGCAGATGGCGTGACCGAGACGTGGGAGGCAGCCATTGCCGATGGGTTGATTCCCGAGGGGACGCCCGTACCCACACCGGACCGGAGCGCATTGGCCTGCGATGATGACGTCACGGGGGCGACCGATGGCGCTGGCAAGCTCATCCAGTGGCCGCTCGAGCGCCAGCACACGTTCGAAGATGGCAGCTTCGTGCCGTCTCTTCAGGGTGACCCAAGTCACAACCTTGCCGAGGTGACCTGTCGGCTGGATGACGAGGCAGGCCGGTTTGTGCTGACCCAAGACATCCTCGACAAGGCCATGGACTACGCCGCGCTGCATGGTGCAGAGGGAGCCGTGTTCTATCTGACCCGTTCGACGGAGACAGAGATTCAAGGACCGCCGGTGCGCGACCGCTTCGGCAAGCGGCACGACACGTCGCCCGTGAAGGTGGTCGCTCGGTCGATGCAGATTGGCCGCTTCTGGTTTGGCAATTGAGGACAGGAAGATGATGTTTAAGCGCTCAATCCTGATTGGACTTTCACTGGCTGGCTGCCAGGGCGATGGTGACCTGCCCGCCTATTACCAAGGCGGCCCAGCCCCTGAGCCGACTGCGATCTCGCAGACGAGTGAGGCCGGCAATGTCGGCGGCGATCTTGTCACCATCGCAGGGTCGAACTTTGGCGGCGACGCGAACAGTATTACCGTCGTGTTCGGATCTCAGAACGCCGAGGTCTTGTCGGTTAGTGACGGAGAGCTGAAGGTTCGCGTGCCTCAGGGACCCATCCATGGCGGGCAAGTCGTCGTTGCAGTCGCCACACCGGGTGGCCAGGGGACGGTGCCCGGGGGATACACCTACGACATTGGCGACATCCTCGCGGACCAGGTTGGCTACATCCTCATCAGTGAGCAGTGGGACTCTTGCTACGGCGGTGTAGGAAAAGGCTCGACCGCCGGCTGTAACGAGATCGCCTACAACGGCTTCACAGGCCTTGAGGGTAAGGCGGCATTCTTCGACAACGTCGCATTTCCCAACTTTCACAGCATGTACATTGGCTGGGCCGGAGGCTCCGACATGTCTACGGGCAAGTGGAAGGTGCAGGCACCCGGACAGATGTCGAACTCCTTCGACATGGAGTCGGCCATGGAGGACATGCTGTTCAAGGAAGTGCCGGGCTTCTCACTGCGAAACAAGGCATGGGAGAGCGAGTCTCTTCGGGCTGCCGAGGACCAGATGTGGTGCGCTCAGCTCAACCAGCTTGACCGCTTCCGCTACGGTGGGTCGAACGGTCCAGACGGCTATGTTGCGCCGTTTGAGATTTCGGGAGAGGGCAGCGTCATCGCCTCTGACATGCAGACCTCGTTGTTGTCCGACGCGGCTTCGGGTGACGAGGAGTGCGACGGCAGCAACGGTCAGCGCAACTATGACCGCTCACTGCTGACGTTCTGTGAGACCCATGAGTCCGACAAGGCGAACACGTTCATGTACCAGGCTGACTGGCCCGTTGGTCGGAACTTTATGGGCCGCAAGGCGACCTACCAGGCTTCTGGTGAGGCCTATTTTGACGAATCAAGGACCTCGGACATCCAAGTCAGTGTGCCGTCAATTGGGCTCAATGCAGACGTTAAGTTTCCACCTCCCATTCGCGTGTTCGGCACAGAGGGCTTCGAGACGGGCGGCGACGCGTCACTCTGGAGCTTGGTGCAGCTTGGAAGCTGCGGCGACCCCGATGGCGACGGCCGCTTCAGTCTGGACGATACCGCCGCGACTTTTGAGTGGGTTCCGTATACCGGCGAGTACAACACGGCCGATGCGGACTGTGTCGAGAACAACTCGTGCTCCGTCAAGGGCGTCCGGACCTACGTGCGGGTAACCCTTCATGCCATGGACCTCGGATGGTTCGGTGGTATCGGTTCATCAATACGAGCATCGATCACTGTCCCGGACGATCATGGGTTCAATGAGGAGACCGGTCGATCCTCGGTCGACGTTCCCGCCTCAGTCTTGTACCAGCTCCCACACATTGAGAGTCAATGGGGCGCGACCAACAGCCTTGGTGGCACGCAAACCTTGAGCTGGGGCAACCCGCTCAATGTGGGGTACGGCTACCTCATTGTCGCGTTTGACCGGGTGACGGAGTACGCCATCGAGTCCCTCGAGCTCGGCGGAACCGTTGTGGTTGCGCATGCCTCAGGTGACTTTGGGTTCATGGGATGGGACAACCCGCTCCTCGATCCGGACGACTGTG
>CAZKOI010000325.1:0-1956 GCA_964554315.1 uncultured Enterobacterales bacterium
CACCGATCGATACCGGCCGTGAGCTCGATAGCGAAACGGATGCCGACGCTGATGCGGATGCCGATTCAGATGCCGACGCCGACGCCGATGCGGACGCCGATGCGGACGCCGATGCCGATGCCGACAACGATGAAGTAGACCACGATAGGGACGGATGGACGACGGCCGAAGGAGACTGTGACGACGACATCACCGTCTACCCAGGAGCCGCATACCACCAACGCCTCACCCTCGCGTGGTGAGACTCGGGTCCTAGACCACCGCTGCTGCGGCGACCGTCGCAAGCACGACAGCACCTCCGGCCGCTGTGAGCGCCAGGGGGAGCTGGGTGTTCACGTGGTCCATAAGATCACATCCTGTGAACATGCTCGCCAGAATCGTGGTGTCGGAAATGGGTGAGCACTGATCGCCAAAGACAGCGCCACCGAGAACCGCCCCGAAGCAGACCTGGAGGAAAACGGGGTCGGGCACCATTGCCCACGCCAGCGGAAGGGCAACAGGAAACACGACCGCGTATGTTCCCCAGCTGGTGCCGCACGCGAAGGCGATTCCCATGCAGAGCAGAACCAGTAGTCCGGGTAGCGCCATCGCGGGAACAGACCCATCAATGAGGGACACGAGGTAACCCGCGGTGTCGAGCTCCTTGGTGACCAGCGCAAGCGTTACAGCCAGCCCAAGGATGACAGCGCCAATGGTCATGGACTTGCAGCCGGCCAAGAAGCCATCCATGAGATCTCCAATCTTCATGCCTCGCAGCCACGCGACCAGCATCGCGGACAGCATGCACGAGAGGAACGCCTCATCGATCCAGTTGGCATCCATCACCACCATCGGGAGCACCGCGACAGCCAGCAGTACGCCGATGGGCACCGCAAAATCCCATAGGCTCGGTCGGTAGCCTTCTGCGCGCAGGTCCTCCCCATGGGGCGGCATCATGGGCTGCGCACCGGGCCGGTCCAGCCCGCCATTCTTCGCAACCCTCACCTGGGCGGCCGCCATCTTCCGACCCACCCACGGCAGCCAGCCCATCGCAAACGCAAAGGTCATGCTAACCGCCAAGATCCCGTAGAAGTTGAAGGGCACACTGGCAAAGAAAAACCGAACTGCAGCGTCGAGGTCAGGAATGACGGGCACCGTCCCAACAATCAGAGCGCCCACGTAGGCCGGCCACGCATTGAACGGAAGGACGGTGGCTACCGGCGACGCGGTGGAGTCGACGATATAGGCCAACTCCTCATGCGCCACACGATGCTGGTCCGTCACCGGCTTCACCGTCGTTCCGGCGAGAACCGTGCTGACCGTTCCGCCCTGGTGGAACAGCATACCGACCAGCCAGCCATAGACCTTCGCCGAACGTGGACTTCGGGCCACCCGCCCCCCGACCAGCCTGGCGAAGTGTTCCGCACCCCCGGTCTTCTCCCAAACTCCGATCAGTCCCCCCAGCGACCACAGGTAGATCAAAAGGATCTTGGCATAGGATGCAGACCCCAGCGCGGGCAGAAAGAATCGCTCGATCACGTTCCCATAACTGACTTCGCCGGTCCGTATGACCAGCACCACTCCGCCCATCACGATGGACGCAAACAGCGCCGGAACCACCCTGCGGGTGACAAACGCGAGCGAAATCGCAACCAGGGCCGGCAAGATGGATGTCCAGTGAGGGTCCATGAGTAGGCGAAAATCTCCGAGCTTACTGCGAGAGCGTAGACGACGATGACTTGAGAGGCTCCGCTTAGCAGCCTAGCACTCGAAACTCAGGGCGGAGGTCTTCCACGCGACTCAAGCGCCGCCACCGAGTATACTCTTGGACCAGGTGGAGAATTATATGCGGCTTCCTCTCATCGGCATGCTCGTTATTCTCGTCGGCTGTTCATCGGACAAGAATCTCGGCGGATCCGAGACACCCGGAACACCAACGACCGACGCGGATGCGGACGTGGACGCGGACGCGGACGC
>CAZKOI010000325.1:2056-4260 GCA_964554315.1 uncultured Enterobacterales bacterium
CACCCGGAACACCAACGACCGACGCGGATGCGGACGTGGACGCGGACGCGGACGCCGACGCCGACGCCGACGCGGACGCCGACGCGGACGCCGACGCCGACGCGGACGCCGACACGGACGCAGTAACCACCGAGGGTTTGTGCGCTGCAGCCGGGACCGCGGCCAACGGCGAATACACGCTGACGTCCTGCACAGGCGCTGGCAATGTGGGCGCCGCAAATATCCAGCGAAATGATGAATTTACGCTCGAGGCTTCAACGACCGCTCGATAGCGCTCCCTGGATGGCCTGGTTATTCCTCGAGCGAGACGGGCTTTCCGGCTGGACTTTTAGAAAGTTTGCCGGCAAAATCCAAAGTTGATGCCCTTTTTCGGCCTCACCCCTCGGACCCAATGACCTTCCTTCCTCTGCCACTGCTGCTCGTCCTTCCTGCAAGCGCGGTTCCCCTGCAGTACACCCATACGGGGCAACTCCTCCTGTCTGACGGGACGCCTGTTGAGGGCGATGTTTCGATGACCTTTCGCCTCATGGATGCGGAGGTCGACGGTGCGACTGTTTGGACAGAATCCCACATCGTTTCGATGGACGCAGGCCGCTACACAGTGATCCTGGGCGCCGATGAGGATGGCAATCCTCTCGATGTCGAAGTCTTGGACGCATGGCCCCTTTGGATAGAGGTACAGATCGAGGAAACCGCACCGCTTGCCCCTCGAATGCTCCTGACGAGCGTGCCCTACGCAGCCATGGCCGGTGTCGCAGAAGAAGTCAGCGGCGGGCCCGTTGACGCGACAGTGATTTCTGTCGGTGGCGAGACCGTCATCGATGAAACGGGACAGTGGGTAGGCCCCGACCTCCCCTTCCCAGCCGACAGCCTGGAGGTGAGCTGGGATGACCTCGTGGACCTCCCCGAGAGCTTCGCGGACGGTACCGACAGCGACACCCTCGCCGCCCTCGCGTGCTTGGATGGAGACATCCCCGTCTGGGATGACCTCCTTCTGATGTGGACCTGTGGCGAGCGTCTCGACACCCTGGCTTCACTGGCTTGCCTCGACGGCGAACTCGCCCTCTGGAGTGAGGCGGAGGATGCGTGGGTGTGCGGCACGCCTACCGATGGATTGATCGGTCCCGAAGGACCCATGGGACCCGAGGGACCCATGGGCCCCGAAGGAGCCATCGGACCCGAAGGACCCATGGGACCCGAGGGGCCGGAAGGACCCATGGGACCCGAGGGCCTTACCGGCGCGACTGGCGAAACTGGGCCAGAAGGACCCATGGGACCCGAGGGACCCATCGGCGCGACTGGCGAACCCGGACCTGAGGGACCCATGGGTCCTGAGGGGCCCGCAGGCCCAGCGGGTGCGACAGGTGAGACCGGGCCCACCGGCGCGACCGGTGCTGAAGGCCCTAGGGGACCTGAGGGACCCATCGGACCTGAGGGACCCATCGGACCCGAGGGGCTCGTCGGCGCGACCGGTGAAACCGGACCTGAAGGACCCATGGGACCTGCAGGCCCGACTGGTGAGACCGGGCCCATCGGACCCACCGGACCCACCGGACCCACCGGACCCACCGGACCAACAGGCGCCACAGGATTAACCGGCCCAACCGGACCCACCGGCCCTACTGGAGCAACGGGTGCCACCGGT
The DNA here is from genome assembly GCA_964554315.1 of uncultured Enterobacterales bacterium. Taxonomy (GTDB): domain Bacteria; phylum Myxococcota_A; class UBA796; order UBA796; family UBA796; genus UBA796. Next base: position 3,702 of record CAZKOI010000325.1, read on the forward strand.
GCTGCAGGAGCCGACGGAGCCGACGGAGCCGACGGAGCCGACGGAGCCGACGGAGACGTCTACGCCACCGCTTCGTCCACATCATTGACGCTCGCGACTGGTCGCAAGACCCTCACCATCGAGACCGGGCTCGCCTACACCGTCGGCCAGTCAGCCGTCATTGCAAACAGCCTCAGTTCACAAATGTCGGGTTCAATCTCAAGCTACGACCCCGTAACGGGTGTCATGGTCGTCGAGGTGGATAGCGTCACCGGGACAGGAACACTCACCGAATGGTCCGTCAACCTCAGTGGCGTCGCGGGTCCCGAGGGTCCTGCTGGCCCGACCGGACCCACGGGCGCCACAGGCGCGACAGGTGCATCCGGCTCAACTGGACCAACAGGACCAACAGGACCAACAGGACCCACGGGGGCGACAGGCGCCACGGGCGCGACAGGACTAACCGGTGCGACGGGTGCAACAGGGGCGACTGGACCACGCGGCCTCACGGGACCCACTGGCGCTACGGGCGCCACTGGCGCAACGGGTGCATCCGGCTCAACTGGACCCACCGGACCCA
>CAZKOI010000326.1:0-4254 GCA_964554315.1 uncultured Enterobacterales bacterium
ATCACGTGCTCTTCAGCTGCCACGGGCTTCCAGAGCGCCATGTCGTGAAGTCAGACCGTACCCACGGAGCCCATTGCCTCGCGTCCCCGACCTGCTGTGATGCCATTACCCCGGCAAACCGAAGCTGCTACAGGGCGCAATGCTACGCGACCACTCGTGGGATAGCCGAACGCTTGGGGCTTAGCGACGAGGGGCATAGTCAGTCCTTCCAGTCACGCCTCGGGCGCACACCCTGGATCCGGCCGTACACCGATGAGCTCATTCCCCAGCTCCTTGAACGAGGCGTGCGTCGCCTTATGGTCGCTTGCCCAAGCTTCGTCGCAGACTGCCTGGAGACCCTCGAGGAGATCGGCATTCAAGCCAAGGAAGACTTCATCGCCGCCGGTGGTGAGGACTTCCGATTGGTCCCATGCCTGAACAGTGACCCTGAGTGGGTCAAGGTGGTATCCGCCATGGTGAGGGCTACCTGATATAGCCGTGCTGCTCTAGCCAAGCGATGACTTGCGCCGCGCCTTCCTCCGCACTCATCTCCGCCATCCGAAGGTGTATCTCTGGCGCATGGGGGGCCTCATAGGGGCTATCGATTCCCGTGAAGTTCTTGATCTCCCCTGCCCTTGCCTTCTTGTAGAGGCCCTTCGCATCTCGCGACTCAGCGACCTCAATGGGCGTATCCACAAACACTTCGCAGAACTCCCCTTCTTCGACTCGGTCACGTGCCATCTTTCGCTCGGACCGGAACGGAGAGATGAAGCTTGAGAGCGTAATAAGACCCGCATCAAGCATGAGCTTCGAGACCTCAGATACCCGCCGAACATTCTCAACCCGGTCCGCCTCCGTGAAGCCGAGGTCTCGATTGAGCCCGTGGCGCACGTTGTCACCATCGAGGATGATGGTGTGGTGGCCCCGCGCGTGCAGCTGGCTCTCGACCAAGTTGGCCACCGTTGACTTACCGGCTCCAGATAAGCCCGTGAACCAAAGAATGACGGGTCGCTGACCCTTGATCTGGGCCCTTGCAGCCTTGTCGATGTCGAGCGCCTCCCAGTGGATGTTGGACGCTCGCCGAAGCGCAAAGTTCAGCAGTCCCATGCCCACGGTGTTGTTGGTCATGCGATCGATCATGATGAAGCCGCCCGTTGCTCGACTCTGGCTGTACGGGTCGAAGGCAATGTCGCGGTCAATGCTCACGTTACAGAGACCAATCTCGTTGAGGCCGAGCGTCTTCGTTGGCTCCTTCGCCAAGGTATTCACGTTGATCTTGTGCTGAAGCTTCGACGGGGTCACTGTTGCCTCTTGCGCCCCCATCTTCATCACGTAGGGCCGCCCCGGCATCATCGACTTCTCGCTCATCCAAAGAATGTGCGCCTGAAACTGGTCGGCAACTCCAGCCGGGTCATCAGCAGTCACGATGACATCACCCCGAGAAGCATCCACCTCGTCACTCAAGGTAATGGTCACCGACTGTCCAGCATGTCCCACCTCGAGGTCACCGTCGTAGGTCACCAGGCGAGCAACTGTGGTCTCCGTTCCACTCGGCATGACCTTGACTCGGTCACCCGGCCTCACCTGTCCGGAGGCAATCTGTCCCGAGAAGCCACGAAAGTCCAGATTCGGCCTGTTTACCCACTGAACCGGCATCCGAAACGCCTGCTCAGCCGCAAGGTCTCCGACCGGCACAGTCTCAAGATGTTCGAGCAGCGTCGGCCCCTCATACCACGGCATCTGATCACCCCGCTCAGTGACGTTGTCACCCTTGAGCGCAGAGACTGGAATGGCGGTGATGGTGTCGACATTCAGCGCTTCCGCAAACGCGTGGTACTCGGCAAGGATGTTCCGATAGACCTCCTCCGAGTAGTCGACGAGATCCATCTTGTTCACTGCCAGCACTAGCTTTCGAACTCCGAGCATCGAGACGCTGAAGATGTGCCTGCGGGTCTGAGTCAAGAGACCGTGCCTCGCGTCGATCAACAGAACCGCAAGCTCGGCAGTCGACGCACCGGTGGCCATGTTTCGGGTGTACTGCTCATGCCCCGGCGTGTCCGCGACGATGAACTTACGCCTGTCCGTCGAAAAGAACCGATAAGCCACATCGATGGTGATGCCTTGCTCACGCTCCGCAGCCAGGCCATCGACGAGCAGAGCGAAGTCGATGTCGCCACCTTGAGTACCCACCTTCTTGCTGTCCGCCTCCAGCGCCGCCAGTTGGTCCTCGAACAGCAGCTTCGACTCATACAGGAGTCGCCCGATGAGGGTGGACTTTCCGTCGTCAACCGAGCCGCAGGTGATGAAGCGAAGAAGTGACTTGTTCTCTTGGGCCTCAAGGTAGGCCAAGATGTCCTCGGCAATGAGGTCGTCTTTGTGGGCCATTAGAAGTACCCCTCCTGCTTCTTCTTCTCCATCGAGGCGGATGAATCGAAGTCGATGACCCGCCCTTGGCGCTCGGAGGTTGTGGTGAGAAGCATCTCTTGGATGATGTCCGGCAGGGTCGTAGCTTCAGACTCGATCGCACCCGTGAGCGGGTAGCAGCCGAGCGTCCGAAATCGAACCATCTTCTCCTCGGGAACCTCGCCATCATGGAGCGGAATTCTGTCATCGTCGACCATAATTAGGACGCCGTCGCGCTCCACTACAGGTCGCATCGCCGAGAAGTAGAGCGGCACAATGGGAATGTTCTCCACATGGATGTACTGCCATATGTCCAGCTCGGTCCAGTTGCTGAGAGGAAAGACCCGAATGGACTCTCCTTTGTTGATCCGGGTGTTGTAGACGTTCCAGATTTCCGGCCGTTGCGACTTTGGATCCCAGCGATGCTGAGCCGTCCTGAAGGAGAAGATTCGCTCCTTCGCGCGGGATTTTTCTTCGTCTCGCCGGGCGCCACCAAAGGCCACATCAAAGCCGTGCTTGTCCAGCGCCTGCTTGAGACCTACCGTCTTCATGATGTCGGTATGCACAGCCGAGCCGTGGGTAAACGGTCCCACTCCATCGCGAACACCGTCCTCGTTGATGTGAACAATGAGATCCAAGCCCAAGTCTCGAGCCATCTGGTCTCTGAATCGAATCATCTCCGAGAACTTCCAAGTGGTGTCGACATGCATCAAAGGAAACGGTGGCTTTGATGGGTAGAAGGCCTTCATGGCCAAATGCAGCATCACCGAGCTGTCCTTTCCGACCGAGTACAGCATCACCGGATTCTCTGCAGTAGCAGCGACCTCACGCATGATGTGGATGCTCTCAGCTTCCAGTTTGCGCAGGTGTGTAAACATTCTGACTCCCGAACATCTAATTGGCTGCCGGGAACTAACGGATCGCACGGTGGGCGACCATTCTCGATGTCAGATGGCGATAGAACGGTCCCGTCGCCGTCGCCACCACGCCTCACAACGCTCAACCCAGTCATCCGGCAAGAACGCTAAGTAGGCCCAGATACTGATGAACGAGAAGAACGCAACCATAAGCGTGATGTGAATGCCGATGTGCATCAACATCCCAACCACGAGCGCAAGCCACCGTGTGGGTCTCCAGAGGACAAGCAGCCAGAAGAAGCACTCCCAGTACAGCGTGACCAGTGTGCCAACTTTCAAGAACTCGTAGCCCCAGCGACCATCCAAGAGGGGAGCCACCAGCCAGTCAGAGCGGAGGTAGTTGTCTGTCGACAGTGAGTAATAGAGCGCGCTTCCGCGCTGCCAACTGCCGGATGCCCACTTCTCGATGCCGCTGATGAGATAGACGAACGCAATCTGAAGCTGAATGAGTCGTAGGCCGACGATGGGCAACTTCGGGCTCACCAAGGGCGCGAGGCCTCTCGCGAGTCGCGCCTTGTCTCGAAGCCAGGCATCAACAGAGAGGCTCGCGCCGCAAGGTACCAAGCAGAGGTAAAACCCAAATTCACGAACGAGTCGGTCACCGCCGTTCATGAACCACGAGTTGCGTTGGTAGAGCGCGGTATGCGCCACCACGCTCAGCAAGCCAGTGATGCGGCTCTTGTACCCCACCATGAACAACACATTGGCGACCAGCCCCAGCGCGTGGACAAAGTACACGGCCGTCATGGAATCCAGGTGGTCAAAATAGGTCCACCGGGACATCCGGAAGCCGCGCTTGGCCGCGCCCTCATGGAAGACCCCCTCCGGCCCTACTAAGACCTCCAGGTCTGGCCACAGGTCGATCGTCGTCATCACAAAGACGACGCCGAGCAGGATGCGCATCACACCCACACCCCGCGCCGATATCGGCCTAAACCAGAACCAATTCCAGAAC
>CAZKOI010000327.1:0-4244 GCA_964554315.1 uncultured Enterobacterales bacterium
TTCGGGTGGCTACCAGGTCTTTTCTCTTCGTGATCTGACCAAAGTGTCGGAGGAAGGGGTCCGCTTTCGGTCTCCGCATGACGGGCAATATCGGACGCTGACGCCGGAGGTCTCAATAGAGATTCAAGAGGCCCTCGGAGTGGACCTGGCCATGGCCTTCGACGAGTGCATCGAGTGGCCGGCAGATCGCGATCGTGTGGTCCGCTCCACGGAGCGAACGACACGTTGGCTCAGACGCTGCATGGCAGCCCGACATCAGCCCGATCGCACGGCGCTGCTCGGCATCGTGCAGGGCGGCTTCTATGCGGACCTTCGCGAGGCCCACGCGCAGGAAATCGTCGAGCTTGACCTCGATGCGTACGCCATCGGTGGCCTCAGCGTTGGCGAGCCCGTTGACCAGATGATGGAGATGGTGGAGGTCGCGATACCGCACCTCCCTTCAACCAAGGTGCGGTATCTCATGGGTGTCGGGTACCCGGTAAACCTGGTGGATGCCTCGATCCGTGGGGTGGACCTCTTCGACTGTGTCATCCCCACAAGAAGCGGCCGCTTTGGGTACGCATTCACCTCCTCAGGCAAGCTCTCCATCAAACACGCGCAGTTTGCTGATGATCAGAATCCCCTCGACCCGTGCTGTACGTGTTACACGTGCCGGTCTTTCAGCCGGGCTTACCTCCGGCACTTGTTTCAATCCAACGAAATTCTCGCCCCTAGGTTACTCTCGCTCCACAACGTCGCGTTCTACCAAAGTCTGATGTCCAAGATTCGAGCGGCCGTTAAATCTGGCCCGGAGGCGCTCACGGCGCTGAGAGACGACGCAGACCGGTGGAGTCGCTCTCCGCGGTGAAGCAGTGACCCCTCGGAGGTCCACATGAACGCCACTACCAGTACACAGTTCCCTGTGACGGTGCATTCCCAGGCCGCCCCCCAGGGCGCTAGCCCCTTGGGCGGACTGTTCCCAATCCTGCTCATGTTCGCGATTTTCTACTTTGTGCTCATACGGCCTCAGTCGAAGGAGCGAAAGGCCCATGAAGCGATGGTGGCGGCGCTCCAAAAGGGCGACAAGGTGGTGACGAAGTCAGGCGTTCATGGGCGCATTGATTCTGTCGGTGAGGGGACTGTCGAGCTGGAGGTTGCGGACAAGGTTCGGATCACCATCGACAAGCACAGTGTTGCTCGAAAGATTGAGAAGGAGGCCTGATGTCCGGTACATGGTGGTCACGGGTATTCGTAATTGTAGGGACGCTCCTTTGGGGCGTCTGGATGGTCGCTCCGACATTCCTCGGCGAGTCGAAAGAGGCGCTGCTTGAGGCTCAGGCTGCGGCAGCATCCGGAGAGGCGGTTGATGAGGCGGTCGCGGAGTCGTCGGGAGCTTGGTGGACCAGCCTGATGCCCGAAGGTCGCATTAACCTTGGCCTAGACCTTCAAGGTGGCATCGACATGACCCTGCAGGTTGAGGTGGATGAGGCGGTCGTCTCGTCTGTCCATCGTGACGTCGCGCCGCTAAAGACGCTGGCAGAGGATGACGGGCTCCGTCTGGCTGACGTTCGTCGGGCTCGAGGTGAGCCGGTCCTGCTGCTTCGTGGAGAGTCCGAGGTCCCAAGCGAAGAGATCCGCCGCTTCATGACCAAGCGCTTCGAGACCTACGAGTACCTCAACGTTCGCACGGTCGATGGGGAGGAGTTTCACGCGTTTGGTGTGCTGCCTGATCAAGCCAAGTACATTGGCGACAGGTCGGTCGAGCAGGCGCTTGAGACGCTCCGGTCCCGTATTGACGAGACGGGTGTAAAGGAACCCTCGATTGTCCTCAAGGGCGGCAATCGAATCAACGTGCAGCTGCCCGGAATCGAGAACATCGAAGAGGCCGTGGCCGCGATCGGTACCACGGCCGTGCTGGAGTTCATGCTGGTCGACGAGGAGGCTGACGAGGTCGCACTGGACCGTGGCCTATTGGATGCAGAGTCCAAGCTGACGCCCGACCAGTTCGGTGATGACGGCTACCTGAGTGACTGGTTGGCGCGTCAGGGGCGCATTGATGGAAAGTCTCGCGTGATGTTCGAGTACGAAGACAGGGGCGAGGCTGGGCAGGTCCGGACTCGGGCCGTCGTGGTTCGGGACCGCATCATCCTGACGGGAGACGATGTCAACGATGCATCCGTCGCGATGAACCAGTACAACGAGCCCTATGTAGCGCTTGAATTCAAGCCTCGTGGTGGCAAGGTGTTCTGCGACATTACGTCCGAGAATGTGGGACGTCGGTTTGCCATTGTGCTCGACAACAAGGTTCGCTCGGCCCCTGTCATTCGTGAGGCGATCTGTGGCGGCCGCGCGAGCATCGAGATGGGCATGCAGGACTACCAGCAAGGCCTCAAGGACGCCTCAGTGCTCGCGCTCGTTCTTCGGACGGGCGCGCTTCCCGCACCCGTCACCATCGGCGATGTCCGCACCGTTGGGGCATCTCTGGGTGCGGACGCGATTGAAGCGGGAGAGGTTGCAACGCTCGTTGGAGGCGGGCTGGTGTTGGTCTTCATGGTGTTGTTCTACCGCACCGCGGGTGTGGTGAGCTGCATTGCGCTCTTCTGCAACATCTTGCTGGTGATGGCGCTTCTGGCTGCGGCCGGGGCCACTCTGACCTTGCCCGGAATCGCGGGCATAGCGCTAACGGTCGGCATGGCAGTCGACTGCAACATCATCGTTTACGAGCGAATCCGAGAGGAACTCCGGTTGGGCAAGAACACGCGGTCTGCGGTCGATGCGGGTTTCTCCAATGCCTTCACCGCGGTTCTTGATGCGAACATCACGACCTTCATCGCGGGTGTCGTCCTCTACACCTACGGCACTGGACCCATCAAGGGGTTCAGCGTGACGCTGATGATTGGAATCATCACCACGCTCTTCACCGGTATCTTCGTGAGCCGGACCTTGATGAACTTCATCACGCGACGGGCCTCGGCTCGCCTGGCCATCTGAGGTAGTCATGAACCTAATCAAGCCCGGAACACAGTTTGACTTTGTCGCCCAGCGAAAGCGGGCAGCAGTGGTTTCCTTCGTCATGGTGGTGGCCAGCATTGTGCTCTTCTTCGTCAAGGGGCCCAACTGGGGCATCGACTTTACCGGAGGCACGGAGGTCCACCTCAAGTTTAGCGAGGCCGTTGAGATTGGCGAGGTCAGAGATGCGCTGACGCAGCTCGAGCTCGGAAGCGATGCAGTCCAGCAGATTGGTGGCCTGGATGAGGGGGAGTACGTCATCCGAATTCAGGACCCAGAGTTTGGTGCGGCTGAGGCGCGCGAGGAGGTCGAGGGAGCGCTGAAGTCGGCCTTTGGCTCAGACTGGATCGCCGAGACGGACTACACCGCAGAGGTGGGTGCTCGGTTGACAGTTCGCTACACCGGAAGTCCGGTGACGGTGGCCGATGTTCAAGCGGCAGTGGACGGGGTGTCGGGCGCGAAGGCGGCATCCGCTCTCGACGACAATGTGGTCTACGTCAATCTTCCAGGTCTGGCCTCTCAGATTGGTGCCAAGCTCAAGCAATCGCTCACCAAGCGTGAGTTTGAGGTCTTGCAGGTGGACTCGGTGGGTCCCAAGGTGGGTGGCGAACTGAGACGCCAAGGCTTTATCGCCATTATGGCGACGCTCGCCCTCATTTTGGTCTACGTCGGATTTCGGTTCGAGCTTGCCTTTGCCCCCGGTGCTGTGCTCGCTCTCTTCCACGATGTGACCATCGTGATGGGCATCTTTGTCATTACGGGTCACGAGTTCAACCTGCCGATGATTGGGGCACTCCTGACCATCATCGGGTACTCGCTCAACGACACCATTGTGATCTACGACAGAATCCGCGAGAACATGGCTCGATACCGTCGTAAGGACACGGCGGCGCTCATCAATGGGTCCATCAATGAGACCCTCGGGCGGACGCTCGCGACCTCCATCACGACCGGCGCGGCGATGATCGCATTCTTGACCCTCGGCGGACCCGTCATTGAGACCTTCTCGCTGGCGATTCTCCTTGGCGTCGTGTTTGGAACGTACTCGACGGTGTGGATTGCCAGTCCTACCATCCTCGTGATGGAGGACCTCCAGCCTGTCCTGTCCAAGATCTTTACGCCGGTGCAGGCGGCACTCGATGAGGCGGCGCTCGAGGGCCCTGTGTCCGCCACGGAGGAGCGTCGAAAGGCACGCGAGACCAGCGGACCCCAGCTGTAGCCTTGCTCCAAGACCCGGGATTACTTAGGAAAAGTTG
>CAZKOI010000328.1:0-4237 GCA_964554315.1 uncultured Enterobacterales bacterium
CCCGTCTGTTCAACCGGAGCGTCGTCTACAGCCAACTCTCAAACGGAGAAGTTGTGCCTAGTCATCTGGGCATCGAGTTCTTCGACGTCGGTGACCTCGCACAGGGAATCGCCCCGTAATTTGTGGGTCGCTCGCCTGAAGCGCAGGGCTATTGCTGCTTCGGAAAGCATCATCACAATGCGGGGAGAACTGTTCATGTGTTCACCGAGATGACATTTCTACTGTGTGAAAGTTGATCTCGAAGCCGAGTATTCATCTACATGAGTACTTGTTCAAAATGTGATGCCAGCCTTGTCGATGATGATGTTTTCTGTACTGCTTGCGGCGCAGCAGTCGAGTCTTCACAACCGGTGATAACAGACCCCCCGGTAACACCGAAAGTTGTTGAGCCGACGGCAGCCCCGACTTCCCCATCGGCATCGATTGGTGCCGTGTTCGCAAAGAAAAACGCAAAAACTCTCGGAATTGTCGGTGCTGAGAGGCGGGATTCGGCATCAATCCGTGAAGACGACCATCTAGCAGCTGGGGCTACGTCGAATGGATCAGGTTCTCCCGGATTTAAGGGTCTAGTTCAGAGGGGTATTGAGAAGGCGGTCTCGGTGCGGGGTTTGCGTATGTCGGTTCGGCCTGAGCCTAATTTGTGGCAGGTCATATATGCCGTGGTAGGCAGCCTTGCACCGCTCAGTTTGCTGGCGCTCATCTTGCCGGATGACGGACCGACAATTTTGGTTGCACTTCTGTCGCTTTTGATGATGGTCGGTGGCCTGTTCCTAGAGAACAAGTTTCCCGGCCAGTTCACTGCCGGTGTTCTTGCAACGACGGTATTGACCGTACCGCTCTTCTCTCTCGCGATAACAGCTTCGGGAGGTGAATGGTCAAGCGGGCGATTTATTGTCGCTTTGCTTTTCTCCGGCGTAGCGCTCCTGTTGCTGTACCTTTTCGAGCCCCATGTTGCAGGTTTTACCCCACTTTTGGGAGGCGCCGTGGCATGGATTGTGAGTCTGGTGATCTACACCAGTGTCCCAAGCTACTTCCGCGGTGGTGAACTTGATGGAGGAACGATTGAGTCCTACGTCAGATATTCCTATGGGTCTTCGTTGGCTCTGCTTCTCATTCTCGGCCTCGTTGCACTTGGAGGAGCATTCGCGCTTGACCGGAAGGGTATTCATGGTGCCTCTACCGCATTGCTGGTGAATGGGATTGCACTGATGATGCTGGGGTTGGCGGCTGTCGCAGAAGATGTTGGCGGAAGTAACGGCGCCGGTGTTGGTTTGATTCTTGGAGGTTTGGTACTTGTCGTTATCGGGCAGAGTGGAGGTCGTCGCTTCTCGCTCTGGTTCGGCGGATCACTGATCTTTATTGGTATCCCCGTGGCAGCTGCTCAGGATTCAGCGAGTGGTACTGCCGCTTTGTGTCTCGTGCTCGCGTTTGGGCTCGGCTTTGGAGCGTTCAGCATCAAGAAAGTCATTGATGGTGGTTCTGCGCCCTCCTGGTTGTCGGCGCTTGCTGAGCGGTAACTCAAGGCCAACTTCGTTTCTGGACGTCTGCGCGGACTACGTAGCTAATCTCGGAGTGGGTGCTGACTTCGCCGAAATCATTGACGAACATGTCGTCTTGCGTCGTTGGTGTGACGTTCAGTCAACAGTGGTTGGACAACCCTGACTGCGAGACGCCCGTTGCCGCCCAATACCGAGTGTTAACTGGGTCAGTGGCCGACACAGGCAAATAATGGCAGCCAGTGGCGGAGGCCGATGGCGAAAATCCAGCGTTTCGCCCGCATACACCATGCTTTTAAGGGTGCCCTCGGCAGGATTCGAACCTACGGACACGGCTCCGGAGGCTGTTACACTGATTTGAAAAATGGCCCAAAATCCTCTGCTCCTCAAAGCGACGTGGCTGGCACCCGGACAATGGCGTTTTTCGTCCCATATCTGGTCCCGGGATTTGCTGGTAAGAAAATGTGATGCGGATCTCCGTAACTTCACTTCCAACGGTGAATCAGCAGTCCAGAGTTCCGGATTTCAGTGTCTCCGGGAGAACCAACACTCCGCAGTTGAGCGGCTGCTCATCTACGGATGATGAGTAGCCGAAGCTAGAGATAATTTCTACCGAAGGGTGCCAACGAACAATGTCGAAAATCTCGCGTCACGCGTCAGCACTATTGGTTGCCGGTGCATTCTTGGTCGGCTGTTCCACAGGGGAAGGTCCAGGGGCTGACGAGATGCCTTCCGCTGTGGGGGGAGTAACGGATTCGACTTCTTCTGGCCCCGATACCACGCCTGAACCAGCGGTTGACTCGACAACAACCACCTTGCCTCCGCCTGAACCAGCGGTTGACTCGACAACGACCGCCTTGCCTCCGCCTGATCCGGCGGTGGAGCTGCAAAGCCTTGCGAGTGTCGAGGGTTATGGCTTCTCCTCAGGAGTGATCTCGACGGATTGCGGCGAGGTCGCATTTCTTGGTTCCGGAAGCCCGGCGGCGCTTGTCCACTGGTCCGGAGAGGAGTGGATCAGCAACGAGAGTGTCGCATCGTTGACAGGGCAATTTGTCAACCCGGTTGAGGATGTCGCAACTCGAGACCTCAATCGTGACGGTGTGGACGAACTCGTCGTGAGCATGGACCCGAATGGCGGAATGCGCTCATTCGGTTTCGTGCTGTCAGCGGACCGATCCTCCTGCACCTGGAACTGGCTGCCGCTGGTCGACAGTTGTGGAGACTCTCGAACGTACGACTCGATAGCCCTCGACCGAAGTGGTCGGCTCGTTGGCAGTGGATTTCCCGGTGGCTGCTCGGGCCGCGCCGAGGTGGTGTTCGAGTGGTACTCAGGAGTTGAGAGGCTCGTCGCCCGAGGAGCAGACGGATCATCCACGTGCGACGGCTTCTACATCGAAGGAGAATTCGATCTTCCCCTCATGACCTGTGATAACAATTGGGCGGTCGAGATCGCACAGCAAGTTCTCTCCGACGAGGGGTACGACGTCGACATCGATGGATATTTCGGGCCTGGAACTCAGATCGCAGTCCTCGAGTATCAACACGACAACGAGCTGTACCGATCGGGTGTCCTCGATGGCGAGACATGGGGGAGCATGTTCCCGATCAACCCCGATCTCGGCTACGTCGACTACGACGGTGACGGCATCCCATCCCCGGTGGAGATTGGGCATTACAGCGGCGCAGACCTTCTCTACCAAGACGACGGTATTGCTGACCCCCCGCGTCGCGCAGTGGAACCGGGCGAACCGTTTGTGGTTGCTGTGGAGTGCGAGGCTCGCCCAACCGGGATCGTCTCGAGTTGGACCGGCCCTCAGTACATCTACAAGCAGTACCACGTCATGTCTGATGGTCGTCGTGTCCTCGCAGGGACGTCGCATTCAGGTGGCGGCTCGTCGGGGATCGGTGGCTGCGGATGAGACGGAGCCCTTTGACCGCCTGCGACTCGGAATTCGATGCTTCCCACTCCGACCAGCCCTCAACGAAAGGCTTAACCATGTTGAATCGAATTGCGGTGGTAGTCGCTGGCCTCGTACTGGTGGGAAGCGCATGTTCGGCGGGAGACGAGAACTCGACCCCGGACCTTCCCGAACCCAATGAGTCAGTCCCAGAGGAGACTGCGGCGACCACAGACACTCCCACCGAGGCGCCTGAATCGGCGTCTCCGAGCGTCGACCTCGGGGCCGCCGGAGATGCGTACCTGGAGATCATTAATCCGGTCAACTGCGCGGCCAAGGACCTTCTTGCATTCGAGGCAGACAACAGCCTTGGAGATGGGACCGTTGACCCGGCTCGCTTCGACTCCTACATGACGAAGTGGAAAGCGCTTGGCGACGCCCGGCAGGTGGCGTATCGCGCGCTTCTCGATGCCGAGTGGCCTGCTGACGTTGATCCCGAGATCGTTCTCCTTGCTAAGGACTGGGCATCAGGGGCGCAGCGTGAGCAGTCGATCAGTCAGTCTGCCGACGTCGGGTTATACAACGTGGCCGTGCAGGCGATGTTGGCGAACCCGCCTGAGACGTCCGGCAACCCTGGCTACATCCGTGCCCTACTGAATCTTGGGACGGCTGAGGAGACCGACCGCTGCTAGTCGTCTTCGGCCCAAGTGGGATCGCAGGTCGAGTCGAAACCACACCTCGTGCTGACCGGAGGTACCGGGCCGTCGCCGCGGGTTTCGCGTCGGCGGCGAAACTGACCACAGTTTCCGTCGAGCGGCGGCCGTTGATCGCCCTTCGAGCTAA
>CAZKOI010000329.1:0-4205 GCA_964554315.1 uncultured Enterobacterales bacterium
GTCCCCAATCTGCATGATGAGCTTGCAGGGATGGAGGGCGCCTTTGAGCGCTGTCTCTCGGGGATTGATGCGCTGATCCAAGCCGGTGTCCGCGTCGCGCTCAATCCTGTGACAGCTGCGAGCACTCAGAGTCTAGTCAGTGACTATGTGGCGTTCGTTGCGACACGTCTGCCTGAGGTCAGGTCGATCTCGCTTTCTGGGGTTCAGCCTCACGGAAGAGCCGCATCAGTGCCCGCACTCCTACCCGACTACGCCGTTCTACGTCCCCACGTTCTGGAGGCCCAAGAGGTCGCTAACAAACACGGAATCGCGCTCCTCAACCCCTACTGTGGCCTACCCCTCTGTGTGGGATGGTCGGAGTCCATGGGGCAGTCAGTGGAGTCAATTGAGGCCTTGTCAGGCCACACGGCGCAGGGACTCAAAAACGATGGAAACAAGCGGCATGGATCCCCCTGCATCGATTGTGGCGTCCGAAGCCGGTGCGGTGGGGCCTGGCATGCTTACTGGACATCGCGTTCAGGATCAGGCATCTCCGCGCCCTGGCATGTCCCTCTGCCCTGGGAGGAACCCGACCACCGAGTCCATGTCATCGACGCACGGGGCCAAGACGACAGAACCATTGAGCGTTCAGAGACGCCCGCAATCGCGAGGTGGTACTGGTGCAACTCTCTCGCGCAAGACGAATGGAAAGCTCTGATTAAGTGCGGAGTCAGCCACGTCATGGTCGACTGCATCCTCCGCCAAGCCCGTCCCCAGCTGGCACAAATCAGGCGTTGGTCAAACGCAAACAACCTTATGGCACCCCAGCGCAGGATACATTTCCACCTTCGCCTCGACGAGACGTTTCACGCACTGAGCGCCCAGGCCGCCTCGGACTTCCTGACGCTCGCAGGCGCGGTTGGGGTGGTTCGGGTCCACACCACCAAATGGGGCCAAAACTCGTCACGCATTGTAAAGGCCGGACTAGCCCGCCCAGCCTGACCAGTCAGGGCCCAACCCAAGATAGTTATTGTCTTCAATTCCAATACTTTGCGCCAGACTAAGCCGACCAATCCGGCGGTTGTAGTGATACCTCATCTGCAGCTCGGAGTATTGCTGTTCCTGCCCTACTGGGCAAGCCCGCCTGGAGTCACAACTCATCGCGCAGCGGTCCGACACTTGATGGAAAGTCGCGCACCGGCCTACGTCCCACGTCTGGCCTGGAAAAGCGTCGCCAGGGCATGCCGAGACACACGGTGCCGTGCACGGCTCGCAGAGGTCATCGGCGACGGCGGATTCGGGTAGGCTCCACGGCAACATGCACGCCGCGCGGATGCCCATCCATGGGCCGAATCGACGGTCGATCACGAGACCCAGCTTGCTGGGGGAGCCTATTCCTGCGGCGACCGCCAGAGTCCGGAAGTCGAGGTGTATCTCCGCATCAGCAGCAGCAAAGAACCAGCGATGCGGTACTCCTCCGAGGTGCTCCGACGCGAGCTCAACCTGATGGCGAACATAGGCATCGAGCGGGTGCTGCTCCTCTTGGAGCCGTGACGGATCGTGCTGAATGGCCGATACAAAGTTGTCCCAGAGCCTGGTGCCGCCGCTCGCGAACACGATGATCGATCGGGCGCCGGGTTGAAGAACATGCGTCTTGAGCGTTGGGGCCGAGATCTCGTCGTAACGCCTACCCCCCACGACTCCCCAGTGGTTCAGACCCGCCCCCTCGAGCGCCACAATCATCTGCTCTAGTTCGAGTTTCATCTTGAGCGGCTTATCTCGTGGTTAAGGTTTACGGACAAGATACAGGCCACCCATGATCACCGAGACCATACTCGTCGCCTCGAATCGTCCCCGAGACATGGGGCAGCTTGACCACCTTTGGTCATCAACAGCGCCGATGCCCTCGCTTGATGCCTTGCTTGCGGCGGCCATCAATGCCCCATCTAGTTTTGTCCTCGGTGGCGGTGAGCCGACGCTTAGGTCCGACCTGCCTGAGCTCATTGGTCACCTCGGCGCACGCACACGCCTGGCCACCGATGGGCTCGTGCTCCACAAGGTAGACACCGTGCGAATGCTTCGATCAAGCGGCCTCGAGCGGGTCAGAATCGGGCTTCACAGTGCGCGCGCCGATGCGCACGACTGGTTGGTCGGTATTCCCGGGGCCCACCGACGAACACGGACCGCGATCGAAGTAACGCTCTCGGCCGGGGTCGATGTTGAAGTAGAGATTGTGGTCACTCGTCCGACAGCGCCCTATCTCGACGAGACCGTCGCTCTCTTGCTTAGAGCAGGGGTCCGCCGAATACGCTTTCGCCCTATTCGACAGATCAACCCCTCCGATACCAGGTACGCCGCTACAGCGCCCCGATATGGGCTCATGCAGCCCAGCCTTCAGGCTGCTGCTCGCCTCGCACTGCGGCAAGGGGCAAGCATCAAACTGGTGGACTTCCCCCATTGCGCTGCGCCGGGCTTCGATGAGTGCTATCAAGCCGCACCTCGGTGGCTCGTTCCGGACGGGGTTTCCGCTCCATCCTTCCCCTCACAGCACCCTGCACGATGCCCTGGATGCGAATGTGGGGGTGCACCTGCCGACTACGTGGCGCTCTTTGGCTGGGGTGAGTTCTCCTCGGAAATTCACGGGCCCCTTCGGCCAACGATACCGTCTGAGATCCCGCAGTCTGGGGAGGATGCGAAGGGGCCACCTCCGCGCTCGACTGTCCCGCCGGCCACGCGCGTCGCCGAGGCCATCCGACTTAGCGAGCACTCCAACCTCGGCGGAGACCCCATGCCACCCGTGCGTCGACCTGCGCTCCCGGACGTCGTTGCGATCGACTGGACGACGGACGAGACGACTCGGACGGTGAAGCGTAGGATGGTCAATGCGGCGCAGGTAGGTGCTCGGACGCTGCAGGTTCTCGGAGACCTTGGTCACAGCGAATCTCTTCACTTGCTACGCGAGGCGCTTAGGCTCTCCTTCGACCAGGTCGTCGTCACAGCCGACCTCACTGGCTTGGGCCAATGCACGGACAAAGACCTGTTCCACCTGAGAGGACTTCATCACGTCTGGACGCCCGCGCTTCAGCCCTCGGTGGACGTAGCGGAGCGCCTCGCCGCAGTGGCAAAGGTCGAGTTTGCCGTTCGCTCCTTGGATGCGAGCAGCACACCGGTTTCGCCCTTCGGCCGCCCGACTTCCTTGGTCGAGGACGGCGGTGGGCGCCTTTCATGGCCGAAGTGGACGGCTAACCAGGTAGAATGAAACCATGACAACGACAAAGAGTCAGCGCCGTGACCTCGATCAAATGCTCCACCGCGAGGAGATCGCAAACCGAAAGAAGCATTGGGTGCGAGCGGTGACCGCATGCAACAGCAAGTGCTTGTTCTGTCTCGACGCGGACACGCCGCGCAATGTGTACCTTGAGGAAGACGTCGTCAAGGCAGAGTTGCGCCGAGGAATCGATGAGCTCGGCGCCGACAAGGTGATTATCTCCGGCGGCGAAGCATCGCTGCACCCTCTCTTCCCCGAGTTCATTCGGTACGCGAAGGAAATCGGGTATGACCGTGTTCAGACGGTCACCAATGGGACGCAATACGCGGACAAGGCGTTCTACGAGCGTTGCGTTCAAGCAGGACTCGGCGAGATCACCTACTCACTGCATGGCGATACCCCCGAGCTCCATGACCACCTGACTCAGACTCCTGACTGCTTCAACAAGCTGATGAAGGCGCTCATCCGGTCGGTGCGTGACCCGAGAATGATTACCAGTGTCGATGTCGTCATCAATAAGCAGAATGTGGGGGTGCTCGACAAGATCGTTGAGCTCGCCATTTCAGTCGGTGTCACGGAGTTCGACCTGCTCCATGTGATCCCGCAGTCCAATGCCTTTCGAAATCGTGACGAGATGTTCTACGACGTCCGCGAATACCTGCCCATCCTCCAAAAGGTCTTCCGGCTCAATCGACATCCGCGCTTCTACATCTGGACCAACCGCTTTCCAGTCAGCTACCTCGAAGATCTCGAGGACCTGATTCAGGATCCACACAAGATGCTCGACGAGGTGAATGGTCGGCGTTTTCAGGTCCGACGCTATCTCGACGAAGGACGGCCGCTGGACTGCCGCGAGCCTGATCGATGTAAACACTGCTTCATTGAGCCTTTCTGCAACACGATGGACAACGTTGTTGACGCCCAACAGAAGAACCAATGGACCACTTGGTGGCTTGAC
>CAZKOI010000330.1:0-1744 GCA_964554315.1 uncultured Enterobacterales bacterium
TGACGACATCTTCTTCGTGGACCTTCCCGATGCCCATGAGCGCCTGCAGATCCTGGAGATTCACCTGGAACTCAGAGATCGGGACCCCCACGCTTACGATTTGACTCAGGTGGCGGAGGAGACGGACCGGTTCTCGGGTGCTGAGCTTGAGCAAGTGGTGGTATCCGGGTTGTTTCAGGCCTTCTCGGAGGAGCGTGATCTCGCCTTCGAGGATCTCATCGAGGCGGCTCGAGATACGGTTCCGCTTGCCGTGACGATGGACGACCACATCAAACAGCTGCGGGAGTGGGCACGTCCTCGAGCCCGGCGAGCCAGCACAGACAGGCACCGCGTGGACTTCTTCGAGCACTGGGAAGAGGCGGAATGAGGCCAACCTCCCGCCAAGGCGATAGTCACCTGAACTGAGGAGGTCTTGATGCGGTGTGCGGTGATCGGCTCCGGCTCATGGGGCACGGCACTCGGGATCCAGCTGGCGCGCTCCGGCGATGAAGTGCGAATGTGGGCGCGAAACGAGCAGGTGGCCGCCGGGATGGACCGGGACCGTGAGAACAGCCGGTATCTGCCCGGCATCCGGTTTCCGGCGACCCTGAGCGTAACGGCGAACCTTGAGTGGGCACTGGAGGGTGCCGAGGTGGTCGTCGTCGTCGTCCCAAGCCAGGTCATGAGGAATGTCCTCGATGATGCCTCCCCGTTTTTGCCAAGGGATGCGGTTGTCTGCTGTGCCAGCAAGGGGGTGGAGAACGGAACGCTTCTCACCATGCATGAAGTCATGGTTCAGGTGCTTCCGGAGGACCTACACCCCAAGCTGTGCGCACTTGCGGGGCCGAGCTTTGCCCGAGAAGTTGCCGAGGGTCGTCCGACGGCTGTGGTCGTCGCGGGACATGACGAGGCCGCGGCTCAGTTGGTTGCGAAGGCCTTTCATGGAGGTGCGTTTCGGGCTTACCACACGGACGATGTGATCGGTGCCGAGCTGGGTGGAGCGCTCAAGAACGTCGTGGCGATTGCTACCGGGGTTGCAGATGGCATTGGGGCGGGACTCAACGCCCGAGCCGCGCTCATCACGCGAGGTCTCGCGGAGATTTCCCGTCTCGCCGTCGTGCGCGGAGCGAATCCGCTGACGCTCGCAGGCCTCGCAGGAATGGGCGACCTCGTACTCACCTGCACCGGTGACCTCAGCCGAAACCGGCGGGTTGGCCTCGGCCTCGGTCAAGGAAAGACCCTCGACCAGATACTGGAAGAGCTCGGGCAGGTCGCTGAGGGTGTACGAACCACCCACAGCGCACGGAACCTCGGGAAAGCCTCCGGCGTCGAGATGCCGATTACCGAGGAGGTCTACAAGATGCTCTACGAGGACAAGCCCGCACCCGAGGTCCTGCGTGACCTGCTTGGCCGAGAGCGCAAGGCGGAGCGGGACTGAGGGCTAGCCGCGGGTGGGCTCCCAGCTGACCTCACGCAGGAAGCTTCCAGCAAGGTACTCTTCTTGAATTCGAGCGGCGATGTCGTCGACGCTCCTGAATCGATCCCAGTCCACCCGAATGACTGGTATGGTTCGGGAGATGTCCGCTACAAACTCTTCGTAGCCCTCGTACAGCGCGTTGAGATACTCAAGCGAGATGCCGCTCTCCACATCTCGGTTGCGCTCGTTGATGCGCTCCATGGAACGGTCTGGCTTTACGTCCAAGTAGATGATCACGGAGGGGCGACACATAAAGTTCGACATGTGCCGAAAAAGGGAGAGGTAAGT
>CAZKOI010000330.1:1754-4201 GCA_964554315.1 uncultured Enterobacterales bacterium
AGTCTCGTAGTCCCGCTGCTCCATGAGATCGAGCTTCACCAGCATCTTCGCGAAGACAGAGTCCTCATAGATCGTGCGGTCCTGAACGCCGCCACCGCCACGCCAGATGATCTCTTGGTGCTGCTGGAACCGCCGGTTCAGCAGGTAGATCTGCGTTGCAAAGCTGTAGCGACGCGTGTCTCGATAGAAGTCAGCGAGGTAGGCGTTGTCCTGAACAGGCTCGTAATACACGGGCAGATCAAGGTGCTCGCCGAGGGAGCGAGCCAGGGTGGACTTGCCGGCGCCGATCATGCCCGCGATGCCAATAAAGAGGTCGTGAAGTTCTTGCATCGCCGCTGTCTAACGAAGTTCAGGCGCTGCGGCGACGTCGAACAAGGCCCGCGACGGCCAGTACGACCAAGGCCAGCCCGCCCGTCGCAGGGGTCGCCGTCGCGCAGCGAGACCCGGCTCCCCGCAGCTTTCGTCCACCGTCACACACATCGCCGACGCCGTCGCCGTTTTTGTCGGCTTGGTCGGTGTTGGACACGCCGGGGCAGTTGTCGCAGACATCGCCGTGGCCGTCGCCGTCTCGGTCGTAGTTGCTGAAGTCTGCAGCCAGCGGGCAGGTGTCAGCCACGTCTCCCACACCGTCCTTGTCCCCGTCTTCCTGACCGGGGTTAGGGATATCCGGCGCGTTATCGCAGATGTCGCCAACCCCGTCGTCATCCCGATCTTCCTGACCAGGGTTGTACTCGACCTCGCAGTTGTCACAGACGTCGCCGAAGCCATCTTGGTCTGCGTCCTTCTGGGACTGGTTGCTCTCCGTGGGGCAGTTATCGCAGAGGTCGCCTGACCCATCGTTGTCGGCATCCGCTTGGTCGCTGTTGGCATCCTCCCAGCAGTTGTCGCAGATGTCGCCCACGGAGTCACCGTCGGTGTCGTCTTGGCTTGGATTGCCGATGGTCGGACAGTTGTCGCACGCGTCCCCTAGGTTGTCTTGGTCCTGATCATCTTGACCGGGGTTGAGAATCGTGGGGCAGTTGTCGCAGACATCGCCGTCGTAGTCGCCGTCTTGGTCCGCCTGATTCGGATTGTAGGTGTCCCAGCAGTTGTCACAGAGATCGCCGTGCCCGTCCATGTCTTCATCTTTCTGGTCCTCGTTCGCAGTCTCAGGACAGTTGTCGCAGACGTCGCCAAAGTTGTCGCAGTCCATGTCGGACTGGTCCGGGTTTGGCACGCCTTCGCAGTTGTCGCACTGGAGCGTTCGCGAGGTTGACGAGAGTCCGTCGGTGTCGACCACGGAGACGACCCCGTAGTTGTTTGCCATGCCTCCGTTGCCAACGAAGCCGTCGCCATCCAGGTCCATCCATGCCACGGGGTTGCCGCACCCAAACGCGAAGTACTCAACGTAGTAGTCGGCATTCGGGTACGGGTTTCCGTACGCATCAACGTTGGCCAGGCAGAGGGGATCCTCGAGGTTCACCGGGACCTCGTCGGTCTCGTCAATGACGTTGCAGTTGATGTCCTGCGTCAGGCGGTTGTAGCAGCCCTCATCCTGGGCATGCGCGCTTGAGCTAACGGTCAGAAGAGCAGCAGCGAGAAGTGACGTCATGGTTCAGTCCTAGGCCTATTCGTGGTCTCGGCGTCGAGTGACCAGCCCGACCAGCGCGGCCAGCGTGAGGAGGAGGCCACCACCCGCGGGTGAGACCGAGGCACATCGGGAGCCCGCCCCTCGGAGCTGTCGAATCTGGTCACAGGCATCACCGAGATCGTCCTTGTCCTGGTTGGCCTGGTCGATGTTGTAGATCACGGGGCAGTTGTCGCACCGGTCACCGATGCCGTCGTTGTCCCGGTCGGCTTGGTCGACATTGTGGGTGGCGATGCAGTTGTCACAGGCATCGCCCACGCCGTCGTTGTCTTGGTCGGCTTGGGTGGGGTTGGGCAGCGCTGGACAGACGTCACAGACGTCGCCTATCCCGTCACCATCAGAGTCTTGCTCTGCGGGGTCGAAGCCATTCGGACAGAGGTCGCAGGCATCACCGATGCCATCCATGTCGGAGTCTTGTTGGCTCGGATTGCGGATGTCGGGACAGTTGTCGCAGTCATCGCCGGCTTCATCGAAGTCCCGGTCGGGCTGGACGGGGTCACCGAGGTCGTTGAGGACGTAAGGGTTGTACTCCTCGGGGCAGTTGTCGGCGACATCGCCGATGCTGTCGTTGTCGGAGTCCGACTGCGAGGGGTTGCTGATGGAGACGGCGTTGTCGCAGAGGTCGCCGACGCCATCGCCGTCGATGTCCATTTGGTCGGGATTGGGGACCGCTGGGCAGTTGTCGCATGCATCACCCCAACTGTCGGTATCCGAGTTTGTCTGGTCTGTATTGATCACGCTTGGACAGTTGTCGCATGCATCGCCGACACCATCGCCGCCCACGAACACTGACTGTGGGTTGATGCTTGTAAGCTCTAAT
>CAZKOI010000331.1:0-4197 GCA_964554315.1 uncultured Enterobacterales bacterium
GGGCAGCACCCTCCCGCGAAGCGAGATCTCGCCCGTCATTGCAATGTCCCGACGGACCGGGTGACCCGTGAGTGCCGAGACCATTGCGGTCGCCATGGCGATCCCGGCACTGGGGCCATCGGTCTTCAGAGAGTTGCCCGGATAGTGAATATGAAAGTCATACTTCTCATGAAAGTCGGGATCGAGCCCTAGGCTTCGCTGCCGCCCTCGAATGTAAGAAAATGCGGCCTGCGCACTCTCCTTCAACCAGTCACCCAGGCGCCCGGTAAGGATGAGCTTTCCAGATCCAGGCAACACGGCCACCTCGATATCGAGGAGCTCTCCGCCCCAAGGCGTCACGGCCATGCCCTTGACCGCACCCACTGGATCCTTCTCCTCAAGGGTGTGGGGATTGTGCTTGGCGGGCCCTAAGAAATCTGGAAGATTTCCTACCGTGACCTCCACGACCTCCTTGACCTGCTCTGAAACAATCTTTCGAGCCACCTTTCGGCAGACCTTCGCGACCTGACGATCGAGACTTCGCACACCCGACTCACGGGTGTAGTCACGAATGACGGCCTTTACGGCATCGCCACTGACCACCACTTGGTCCGGAGAGAGTCCATTCTTCGTGACCTGTTTTGGAAGCAGATAGCGCTCAGCAATCGCCAGCTTCTCCTCTTCGGTGTAGCCAGAGACCTCAATAATCTCGAGCCGATCCCGGAGTGCAGGCGGGATTCCCTGAAGGGTGTTGGCCGTGCAGACAAAGAACACCTTGGAGAGGTCGAACCCCACATCAAGGTAGTGGTCCTGAAAGTGCTCGTTTTGCTCGGGATCCAGAACCTCGAGGAGCGCGGCGGAGGGGTCCCCGCGAAAGTCCATGCTCATCTTGTCGATCTCATCCAGCAACACCACGGGATTCAATGATCCCGCCTTCTTGACGCTCTGAATAATCTTCCCCGGCATGGCGCCGATATACGTCCGCCGATGACCTCGAATCTCGGCCTCGTCCCGCACGCCGCCGAGTGCCTGCCGAACAAAGTTGCGGTTGGTGGCTCGTGCTATTGAGCGGGCGAGCGATGTCTTGCCCACTCCAGGGGGTCCAACCAGGCACAAAATCGGACCCTCGATTCGCTCAACGAGGCTCGCGACGGCGAGATGGTCCAAGATTCGCTCTTTGACATCACCGAGGCCAAAATGATCTTCGTCGAGCACCGCGGCCGCAGCGTCCAGCGCCAAGACTTCCTCCGTCGTCTCATCCCATGGAAGCGAAAGCATCCAGTCTACGTAGTTTCGACTAACGGTCGCCTCGGCCGACATCGGGCTCATTTGCTTGAGCTTTCGAAGCTCTCTCTCTGTCTGCTCTCGAGCCTCATCGGGCATCTTCGACTCAGCAATCCGCTTCTCTAGGTCCTCGCCATCCGATCGCAGCTCGTCCTTCGCCCCAAGCTCCTTTTGGATCGCATGCATCTGCTCGTTGAGGTAGTACTCCTTCTGTGAGCGCTCCATCTGCTTCTTCACGCGCGACTTGATCTTCCTCTCAACCTGAAGAATCTCAATCTCACCCTGAACGAAGCGGAGAATGTTCTCGAGGCGCTTGCGGACATCCGCAGTCTCCAAGAGACCTTGCCGGTCCTCATGCTTGAAGCTGAGATGCGCGACCAAGGTGTCAGCAAGCCGACTTGGCTCCTCTATCGATGCAACGGTCAACAGCATTTCTGGCGGGACGGTCTTGTTGAGCTTCACGAAGTGCTCAAATGCCCCCTTGACCGAGAGCTGCAGGGCGTCGAATTCTTCATCCTGCTTCGTCGCGTCGTGGACGATCGCGATCTCCGCCTTCATCGTTTCGCCATCATCAATGCAACGAATCAGACGCGCGCGCTGCTTGCCTTCGACCAATACCTTCAGGTTGTCGTCGGGGAGTCTCAGCATTTGATGAACGGTGGCGAGGGTACCGATGTCGAAGATGTCGCCTTCTTGAGGGTCCGCCGTATGGCCATTCCGTTGGGCGATGAGCAGAATCTGCCGGTCCGAAGAGTTGGCTTCAGCTAGGGCAGCGCGAGACCGAGGGCGGCCAACAATCAAGGGGACAACCATGTGAGGGAACACAACCAGATCCCTGAGGGGGAGCATGGGCACCACGATCGTTGTTCTTTCCTTGATATCGGCCATCGGTTCTCCAATGCGGCAGCTTGCTACGCCCACTCCGCTTCATTTTCGTAGACCAAGATTGGGTCCTTCTTACGGTCGACCACCTCTTCCGAGATGATGCACTCCTTGACGTTGTCCCGACCCGGAAGGTCGTACATGACGTCGAGCATGATTTCTTCGAGGATGGCACGCAGTCCACGGGCACCCGTGTCTCGACGAATGGCCTCTGATGCGATGGACGCCAAGGCGCCATCGGTGAACTTCAGGAGCACATCTTCCATCTCAAAGAGCTTCTGGTACTGCTTTATCAGCGCATTCTTGGGCTCTGTAAGGATGCGAACGAGTGCAGGCTCATCCAGCTCCTCAAGACTGGCGTGAACCGGAAGACGACCGACAAACTCGGGAATCATTCCGAACCGGAGGAGGTCCTCCGTCTCAACCTGCGCCAACAGCTCGCTTCTGTTGAGGTCCGCATGATCGACCACCTTGGCGCCAAAGCCGATACCCGACTTGTTGATACGCTCCTCGATGATCTTGTCGAGGCCCACGAAGGCTCCTCCGCAGACGAACAAGATGTTGGTGGTGTCAACCTGCAAGAACTCCTGCTGTGGATGCTTGCGACCACCTTTCGGAGGCACATTCGCGACAGTGCCTTCAATGATCTTGAGGAGCGCCTGCTGCACACCTTCACCGGAGACGTCGCGGGTGATTGAGGGGTTCTCGCCCTTTCGACTCACCTTGTCGATCTCATCCACGTAGATGATGCCCTTCATTGCACGCTCGACGTTGTAGTCGGCCGCCTGGAAGAGACTGAGGATAATGTTCTCAACGTCTTCACCCACGTAGCCGGCCTCCGTGAGGCTTGTTGCATCAACGATGCTGAAGGGCACGTTGAGGAATCGGGCTAGGGTCTGGGCCAGGAGGGTCTTCCCGGTTCCCGTAGGACCGATGATCAAGATGTTGGACTTCTGTAGTTCAACATCGTCGTGACCCGAGCGGCTGTCGATTCGCTTGTAGTGGTTGTGCACGGCGACAGACAGAATCTTCTTCGCCCGCTCCTGGCCGATTACATAGTCGTCCAGGTGAACCTTGATCTCCTTGGGTTTCGGAACAAGCGCCCGTGAGGCGTAGTAGTCCTCTCGCTCGTACTCCTCGGTGATGATGTCGTTGCAGAGTTCAACACATTCGTCGCAAATGTAGACGGATGGGCCTGCGATCAACTTCCTGACCTCCCGCTGCGACTTCCGGCAGAAGCTGCATGAGAGGTTGCGTCCGGTAGTGGGTTTTTTGCTCACGATTTTGAGGCTCCCGTTCGCGGCAAGCGCCGCAACTTTTGGTGCGCGGACGCGCCGAAGTGTTCATGGTATCGGCCGCCGCAAAACGAAATGAAGGCGAATCGCGCGGCTTTTTCAAACCATGCAGACTCGCCTCCAGAGAGGTCCTACTCGTCCGACGCGTTGTCGTCCGAGCTGCCATCCTGCGGCTCGCCGCCGACGATCTCGTCGAACAGTCCGTACTTAAGCGCAGCGCGGGGATCCATGATGTTGTCGCGCTCCGTGTCGAGCTTGACCTGGTCCACTGATTGGCCCGTGTGCTTTGCCAGAATCTCGTTGCAGTGCTGGCGCAGCCGCAAGATCTCCTTGGCGTGAATCTCGATGTCACTGGCTTGGCCTTGCGCGCCGCCGTGCGGCTGGTGAATCAGGACCCTCGCATGCGGCAGAGCCCTGCGCTTACCGGCCGCTCCCGCCGCAAGCAGAAGTGCTCCCATCGATGCGGCTTGACCCATGCAGATCGTCGCAACATCAGGCCGGATGTACTGCATGGTGTCGTAGATGGCCATGCCTGCGGTGATGACGCCTCCCGGACTGTTGATGTACAGGTAGATGTCCTTCTCCGGGTCCTGGCTCTCCAAGAACAGCAGCTGCGCGATGATGGCATTGGCCACCGTGTCGTTCACCTGCGTACCCAAGAAGACGATGCGGTCCATCAAGAGTCGCGAGTAAATGTCGTAGGCCCGTTCGCCGCCGCGGGTGTGCTCGATGACTGAGGGCAGGTAGAAAGAGCTCA
>CAZKOI010000332.1:0-4171 GCA_964554315.1 uncultured Enterobacterales bacterium
AACGCCATGCGCGGGATCGACCTGGCCCCGCCGCTTCCCGAGCCCAAACGAGAGCGCGGGCGCCGCGAGCGGAGGGAGGATGACTCAAGTCGCGCCTCTCGCAGCAAGCGCCCCGACCGAAGCCCCGCAGAGGTCGGCCGAGTCAATGAGGTGGAGATCTTCATCGGTCTTGGAAAGACGGCGGGTGTCCGCCCCAATGACATCGTCGGAGCCCTGGCCAACGAATTTGAGGTCCCCGGTCATGACATTGGTCGCGTGATGCTGTTCGACCGAAATGCCTTCGTTGGTCTACCACGCAGCGTTGCTGAGACCCTCCTGAGCAAACAAGACAAAATCACCATTCGGGGCAAGACCACGTACATGTCGCTCGCCAGAGGCCGCTCGGGCGGCGACGAGCCGGTGAGGAAAAAAGCCCACAAGGGGCGCCCGGTCAAGCGGGTTGCTAGGGACCACAAGCGCCGAAAGAAGTTCAACAAGTAGGCTGTTGCAGGTCCGACGGTTACGTGCCGCCGTGTCATTTCGTCTCGACAATGAAGCCAAGGCCCGCGTGATTCAGGCGCTGCTGCGACAGGTCCAGGCGGAGCTCGAAGGCATGGAGGCGGTGGCAGAAGCCGCCCGCGACGAGGCGACCAGCACAGAAACCAAGGCTGAAGGTAAGTACGACACGCGAGCGACGGAGGCGTCCTATCTGGCCCGTGGCCAAGCCTGGCGCATCATCGAGCTGCGCCGGCAGGTCGCCTGGCTCTCCAACGTGGCCCCCGCTGTTCGCCTAGCCGAAGCTGTTGTACAGGTTGGTGCGCTCGTCGAAGTGGAAGGCGCCCGCACGGAGGTGTTGTTCATCGCCCCCTTTGGCGGAAGTCGCGTGGACACTGAAGGCCAGCCGGTGCGAGTGGTTTCCCCCTCTTCACCCCTGGGCGAGGCCATGGTTGAGCTTGAGGCCGGCGATGTCTTTGAGGTCGATAGCCCTCGTGGACTCGTCACCTACCGCATCCGGTCAGTCGTGTGACATCGTGCTGATTAGGGCGACTGATATCGAGCTGTCATACGCGGCTCACTTGGTGCTTCGGGGTGCGAACATCACGGTGAGCAAGGGCGAGTGTGTGGCGCTCATCGGGAACAACGGATCCGGCAAGTCGTCGCTCCTGCGGGTCCTCTGCGGCGAGGTCGAGCCCGACTCGGGGACTGTTGAGCGCCCCACCCGCCCCGGCATGCTCACCCAGGGCTCCACACTTCCCGGGACAACCGTCGGCGAGGCTCTACGGGAGGCACTGGCGTGGCACAACGACCTCATAGAAGAGTTCGAGAGCGCGAGTCAAAGTGGCGACATCATCCAGGCTGGAGCGCTTCAAGACAGACTCGATGACGTCGGCTGGGACCTGAGCCACCAGGTGGAAGCCATGGCCGGCAGGCTCGGTACCCCGACGCTGAATACGCCCATCGAGAACCTCTCGGGTGGACAGCGAAGGCGAGTCGCGCTCGCCCGAGCACTTCTGCAGACGCCCGACTTGCTGCTCCTCGATGAGCCCACCAACCACCTCGACTCGGACGCCATTGAGTGGCTGCAAGGATTCTTGCAAGGGTACCGAGGCGGCGTGCTGCTGGTGACCCACGACCGCTACATGTTGGAGGCCGTCGCCGACCGAATCGTCGAGATAGATGATGGCGAGACGATCAACTACGACGGAAGCTACGGCGACTATCTGATCGCAAGCGCTGAACGCCGTGCGAGGCTCGAGAAGGCCGAATTGAGCCGGGTGGCCACCCTGGCACGGGAAGCCGCTTGGGCGGCGCGTAGTCCTGCGGCGAGGACGACAAAGCAGCGAGCACGCCTGAATCGCCTCGAGGCGCTGCAAGCTGAGCGGCCGCTCCTTCGCCAGTCAAGCTTCGACTTGGACCTCGCCACAGGCTTTAAGGGCGGAGCCGCCTTGATTGAGCTCGACCGAGTGGATGGAGGATACGGTGACACCTGCCTGATTCGAGGCCTAAGCGCCGCGATACAAGCCCGCTCATGCGTGGGAATTCTCGGACCGAATGGGGTAGGCAAGTCGACCTTGATGAAGCTGATTAGCCGTGAGCTTGAGCCACTCAGCGGTCAGATCTATCGCGCCCCTCGGGTCAAGCTGGCCGTCATTGATCAAGGCCGATCGGGGTTGAACGACAACGACACGCTCTTCGATGCGGCAGGGGGTGGTAACTCTCATGTCACGGTACGAGATCACTCCATCCACGTCGCGAGCTTCCTGCGTCGCTTCCTCTTTCGACAAGACCAGCTCGACCAGCGCGTCTCAGCGTTATCGGGAGGCGAGCGGATGCGCCTCCTGCTTGCGAAGCTGCTGCTTTCGGGCGCCAACGTCATCTTGCTGGACGAGCCGACAAACGACCTGGACCTCATGACCCTCCGAGTGCTTGAGGACGCGCTGATGAGCTTCGATGGTGCGAGCATCGTCATCAGCCACGATCGAGCGCTGCTTGATCGGGTGGCAACGTCCGTCTTGAGCTTCGAAGGCGATCAGCGGGTCGTCCAATACGCCTCGCGGCTTCAAGCCCAAGCGAAGAGACCAGAGCCCGAACCTGAGGCCAAGGCGGAGCCCCGTGAAGCGCGAGCGAAAGAGCCGCGCAAGGGACTGACCTGGAAGGAGCAACGAGAGCTCGAGGCCTTGCCGTCGAGGCTGGAGTCTCTGGAAGCCGACCGCGACCGTGTGGGCATGCAGCTGTCTGACCCAGAGCTGTACAAGGACCACCCCGATGAGGTCTCAACCCTTGGCCAAACCCTCCAACGACTGGAGAAAGAAATCGCAGAGGCATACAGCCGCTGGGAGGACCTTGAGTCACGCGCCTAGTGGTCGCCAACATACACGGGGTAGTTGTTGCTCAATCCAAACCCGAGCGGGAGTGTACCCAGCGTCACACCAGACACAAATCCTGCCGACTCCGACATCCAGATGAAGTGACCGATCTCGAGCGCGCCTAGCTTTAGCACCCCTGGGTAGATGTTCGTTCGAAACGCCGACTCATACCCCCTGTCAAGCTTCACACTGGCGAGAAGCGAACCGTTGCGCTCCCAAAACACCCCATAGACCACGTTTCCCTTGTCCGCATGTGGAACGTACATGCGCGTGCCATTCCGGTACACGGGCTTCAGCGCGACCTTTCGGTAACCTGCACCCACCGAGAAGGAGTCCCCCGAGGGCCGATCAAACGTCAGCCCAAACAGTCCCTCGGTGCCGCCATAGAGAAAGATACGCACGCCCTTCACAAGCTTGGGGTCGATGCGCATGCTGTAGTTCTCGGCCGCGTTGTACATTGCCGTCTGATTGAGGATGAGCGCGGGCTGGCCCGGCCAAAACTCAATCTGCAGAGTCTCGGAGAAGAGCCTCGCGACAGGGTCGAAGCTAAACATCAGAATGCCGACGGGATTGAAGAAGTAGAAGTCAGCGATGGGGTCGGTGTTGCCGCCACGGTAGCCGTTGTTCTCAATCGTCTCGTTGATGAACGCGCCGGTGAGCATCGTGCCGATCGCCCACAGCCTTGGGTGGCTGTAGCCCTCTTCGTGGTACCACTCTGTCATCTTTCGAGACACCATCCCCTGTCCAAAGAGGTGCAGGACATAGTTCGGCGCCCACTGCGTGTATTCAGGATTCGTCGGGTCCTTATAGGGGAAAAACTCGTGCGCGAAGAACTCCCCAAAACCCCCGTACCGCCGAATGGTGTCAGCAGGGTGGGCCAAGTTGTAGAGGGTATTCGAGAAACCGGTCTGAAAATCAATCTCTTGCAGCGCATTGGGATAGGAGTTCGACCGAGTGATGTCGAAGCCTAGATTGAGCACTGCGGATGCCGGATTGAAGATGGCGTCGGTGCCGTAGTCTTGGTCACGAAGAAAGTAATGCTGGAGCTCTTGGGCATTCGCCACATGACCCGAGCCGAGACCCATGATGCACAGCATCGCTGCCTTTAGTGACCCTTTCATACGGCTGAGCCTACACCATACGAACTCACCGAGCGCTCACCGGACTTCATCAGGGACTAAATCCCGTACGCTGAGAGAGGTCGTCCATCAGTTCCGATATCTTCTCCTCGTCCTCCTCCCGAAGACGCGTGGCCACAAGGAGCATCTGCCTGCGTAGGCCACCTTTGACGTTGCCTCTCTGCTTCAGTCGTCGCGCGTCTGCAA
>CAZKOI010000333.1:0-4122 GCA_964554315.1 uncultured Enterobacterales bacterium
CCGCACCGCGGGACTCCAGGCCTCCTGGGTATCGATCCCCGACCCGTCGCTGGCCTCGTTCTCCCGAATAGTGTTCTCCGAGAGCGTGTAATCCCCGCCCTGGCCAACCTTTACCCCTCCCCCATTTCGCTCGATGGTGTTCTGAGAGATCACATGGGTTGCGTAGAGGCCGTAGACGCCTCGGCCGCCGTTGTCGCGGACGATGTTGTCGGAGATCGTGTAGACACCGTTGCCACGGGTATGGATCCCGTGGCTTCCGCTGTCGGTGATGATGTTGCCGGTGATGGTCTGTGGTCCGTTGGCCCCGCCCCAGAGGCCGACACCGCCGTTTCCTTCGATGACGTTGTTGGTGAACGTAAACTCGTGGCTACCCCCGGAGTCGCCGCCACCCGTGGAGATTCCGTTCGAGCCGTTGTGGCTCAGGGTGCTCTCAGTGACAGCCACCGAGCCTGTCAACCGATAGGCATCGACAAACAGACCATGGCCGCTGTTGAAGCTCAGGTCGCTGTGACCAATCCAGCTCAGCGGGATCGTTCCGTCACCCGACTCTCCGACCAGCGCGAGCCCGCTCGAGGCGCTCTCGGAGACGGTGACGTGGCTCACATAGATGCTCGCGTTCGTGGCGACCACCGCTGCCAAGGCGCTCCCTCCACCGCCGTATGCAACCGCGACATGCTCAAGAGCCGTACCGGCCGTGTAGGTGCCCGAGAGGCTGACCATCGCATCCTCGGCCATCGATACAACCTCGATGCTGCCCCAATATCCCGCATCGGCGTAGGTCTCTGCGGACGTAAACTCAATCGGCGCGTCCTCCGTGCCCCTCGCGATGAGCGCACCCCGTACGTTCAGGCTCTGGTCCCGACCCATGCAGACGCGAACGCCCGGCTCGATTGTGAGCGTCGCGCCGCTCATGACAGTCACGCTGGTGGTGAGATGTACCGGTCCGTCAGACGTCGACCAGACCGTGTCCTCGGTCAAGAGGCCGCCGACCTCTGCCCCGCAATCCCTGAGCTCAGACTCACAGTCGGCATTGCCCGAGATTGAGACGTCGGTAGAGAGGGCTTCCCAGGCGAGATCGGGCACACAGAGCTCAGGATTGTCGTTGATGGCGACGTAGCCTCCCACCGCCTCAAGTGACTCCGTCAGATGCAGCTCATCGAGCAACGCGTGCCCGTTGAGGTAGAGATACCCACCCACAGCCGAGAGCATCGGAAGACTCACCGTGCGGAGCGCATCGTTGTTGTGGAAGTACACGTCAGCGTCGACTTGGGTGAGCACGGGAAAGGACACCGACTCCACGCTGACGTTCTCATGAAAGTACACCGAACCGTGGACCGTCTCCAAGTTTGGGAGCACAACATCCGACACATCGGTGGTCATGTGAAGGCGTACGCCATCCAGCTCCACACAGGGGACGTACCGGGCCACGTCGTCCGAGGTCATGATGTCGGCGACCCCACCCGGGCAGACCAGCTCCGGATCACCCGTGTCCGCATCGGCATCCGAATCGGCATCGGCATCGGCATCCGCGTCCGCATCGGCATCGGCATCGGCATCAGCATCAGCATCGGCATCGGCATCAGCATCAGCGTCGGAATCGGCATCGGCATCCGCGTCGGCATCCGCGTCTGCGTCGGCATCGGTGTCCGCATCGGCATCCGCATCCGCATCCGCATCCGCATCCGCGTCTACGACGCTGCCGACCGCCTCGCCGGTGTCGCCATCGGGTTCTGCGATGCACTTGCCATCGACCTCAATGGTTCCATCGCTGCATTCCGCCCCATACTTGGTGAGCGATGTATCACCACAACCAACGGCAAAAACCATGAGCCCAGGGGCAGCCAGCCGAATCATACGTGTCTTCATGTGGCCGATACTACCGCATCACATGCGCTTCGCGAGCAGCAAATCCGTCGTCGGCAGGCGTCCCATCCCTCGGGTGCGCTACTCTCGAGCGTAGGTCAGCGAGTACTCAAGCGGTCGCCCCAGAAGAGGCGCCGTCACACGAACCTGCTGGACCAGAACATCGCCCCCCTGGTCGAGCCGAAACTCGTGTGACCACGTACCCGGCTCTTCGCCGAGAAAGTCCTCCTGGATACCTCGCTCCGTGCGACGACATACGGCCCGAGTGGTCTTGCCCAGGCGATTGGTGAACACGGTGGTGGAGCCGTCGTAGCGACACGGACGGTCGACCATGGCGTTCTGCACCTGGACGCCCCCCTGAAGCGGCGTAAACACAAAGAGGGGTGCAGGGTCGGTGAGCTTCTGGAGTCTCGCCCTCGCGATGGGCCTGAGGTAGAAGCTCATGTCGGCGATCGCCGCTTCGATCTGAGCGCTGATTGCCCTGAGCTCTCCTTCAGAGCCTCCAAACTGAAAGGTCCCCTCCAGGGCGACCGGCGCCGCCTCAGCGGCACCAGCGCCCGACAGAAATACCGCGCAGAGAGCAACGATCACGGCCGCTGCGCTCGCTGCCAAGCAATGCTCTGCAGACATCCCTCAATCACACTCCGAGGAGCGGGCAAGCCGAGCGCCTCTCGAGCAGCCGTACCATCGGGCGTGGTTGAGGGGTTCTGCTGCAGGTACGACACCGTGAAGCTCGTCATCGGGGGGACCCGACCCATCCATCGGCAGACAGGCTCCATGACACCCACCACCGCGCGCAGCAACCAGCCCGGTACGACCACACGCGGGCATCGAACGTTCAGCGCCGGTGCCAGGGCTGTGAAGAGCTCCTGGAGCGACATGTGGAGCGTGTTGGAGGCATAAGACCCGCCTGCCTCCCCGCGCTCGAGCGCCGCGACGTGCATCTCCGCAGAGTCGTCGACGTGGACGAATCCACCGCCGCCGCTCATGATGACTGGCACCTTTTCCTCGGCAAACTGAACCAGACCCCGGCCGAGGGGGGTCGGCACGCAATCGCCCGGACCGACCATGCCTGATGGGTGCACAGTAGCCACTGTCATCGCATCTCCTCCGATGGCGTGGGCAAGCGCGACGGCCTCACGCTTTGAGTCTGCATAGGGACTCTGGAGCCCCTGTTCGATCACCACCGTCCCACACATGACCGCTCGCCGAATCCCGGCCCGCCTGGCCTCCTCGAACACCACCTGGGTCAGGTCAACATTGACCGCATGGTAGTGGCTGGGATCCGGGTAAAAACGCCCTGCTGCGCCCGCAATGTGAGCGAGTCCGTCACAGCCTCTCATTGTCTCCGAAAGAAACACCCGGTCGTCTAGCTGGCCCTCGACGACCTCGATCCCAAGGGCTTCGAGGTGCTTCCTCCGAGACCCGGGGCGAACGGTCGCGACCACAGTGTGCTCACGGTTCACAAGGGCCTGGGCAACCCGGCCCCCCAGAAACCCCGAGCCCCCCGTCAGAAAGACACGCATGGCCACCTCCTCGTGCGCGACAAACCCCCGACCTTAGGAGTCGCTTCCATCGACCAGACCCCAAACGTTCAGAACCACGGGTACGACTCCTCGACGTTGACGGGACGTGTGGTCTGCCCTACGTCAGCAGAGATCTATGGAGGACTCATGTTGTTGATTTGTGCGGCCAGCAGCGGCCACAACCTTGCCCTCGCAAACCGCCTCAAAGAGTTGGCGGATGAGATGGGCCTGCCGAACACCATCGTCGACCTCACCGCCGCTCCCCTGCCCCTGTTTACACCGGCCCGCGACCAGGACGGACGACCCGAAGGCCTTGATGATCTTGAGGCGGCCTTCGCTAACGCCCGCGGCTTTGTCTTCTTAGCGCCGGAGTACAACGGGTCGATACCGCCTTCGCTCACCAATGCCATCGCATGGCTCTCTACCCAGACGTCCGACTTCCGTTCCCTCTTTACCCTGAAGCCAGCGGCAATTGGCACCCACAGCGGCGGCGGCGGCCAGAAGGTGCTCGTCGCCATGAGGCTTCAGTTCTCGCACCTTGGGTCGACGGTGCTGGGACGAGAGCTGCTCACTAATGGCAGCAAGCCATTGAATGAGCAATCTGCACGCGCCATTCTGGAGCAGCTCGGATCATTGATGGGCCATGGTTGAGCGCGTGCCACGGTGAGGAACCTCTACCAAATTTGGCCATCGTACTTTGACGTCGACGCCATCCGTCGCGTCCTCGCAGGGG
>CAZKOI010000334.1:0-4098 GCA_964554315.1 uncultured Enterobacterales bacterium
CGTCTTTTGTCGCTTGACGCTGGGAGTCGTTGAAGTACGCCGGTACGGTGATGATGGCCTCGCGGACTTCCTCACCCAGGTAGGCCTCCGCGATGCTGCGCATTTTCTCGAGAATCATCGCGCTGATCTGCGCCGGCGAGTAGCTGCGGCCATCTACGGAAACCCAGGCATCGCCATTGTCCGCGGAAACAATCTGGTACGGGACGATACCCATCGAGTGCTCGGCTTCCGGGTCTGTGAAGCGCCGACCAATCAAGCGTTTTACGGCGTATAGCGTCCTCTCGGGGTTGGTCTTCGCCTGGCGCCGTGCAATGTGGCCGACCAGTCGGTCACCATCGTCGGTGAAACCCACGACAGATGGGGTCGTGCGGGTGCCTTCATCGTTGGGAATTACGACGGGCTCGCCATGCTCGATAATAGCGACGCAGGAGTTGGTCGTGCCGAGATCAATTCCGATGGCTTTCGAAGTTGAGGCCATTGAAGCGCTCCATGCCGGGATAAGGCTGATATCTACCACATAATGGCGACGCAGTAAGCGTAACAAGCTGCCTCAGGTCATTCACCCCCGCAGGAAATTTCTCGCAGCGTGGCCGGCGGGTCGCTGGTTTGCGTGCGTCCTGTGGTTTGGTCGCGACCCTCAGGCGCAGCGCGTGCGGTCCGGCGCGAGTTGCTCGGTTTCGGGCGCGCTATTCTTCGGCAACGGCGACCCTGGCCGCTCGAATCAGCCTTCCATCGGCCATGTACCCTCGACTCATCAGCGAAGCGATGCAGCCGGGCTCGATGCCATCGGCTGTTTCTGTCGCCATCGCCTCATGCTTTTCGGGGTCGAAGGCGTCACCGGGGCGCGGTGCAATGGTCTCGATTCCAGCTTGGTTGAGGTGAGTCTGAAACTGATTGAGGCACATTCGGACGCCCTCGAGCAGCTTCTCGGGGTCGCTCTGATCGTGTCCTAGAGCAAGAAAGAAGTTGTCGATGACATCCGCGACGGCGTTGAGTGTGACCGAGCGGCCACGATGGAACTCATCGATCTTCTCTCGCTTCCGCCGCTCGAGAAGGTTGGACACATCGTTCTGCTGCTTCTCGAGGGCCTGCTTGAGGTTCTGCGCACGCCTCTCGGCTGCTCGTTGTGCCTCCGTCGCTCGCCGAACCCGCTCCGTGAGGCGCTGAGCCTTCTGCTCGGATTGTTCACGGCTCTCGGTTAGACCGGCGAGCCGCTGCTGGAGGTGCTCGGCTTCCTCCTCGGCTTCCATGGCTCGAAGACGGGCCGCCACGGACGCGGATGCCTGCTCAAGGTTGGCCTCTTGCGGTTCCTCCTCGACCTCAATGGCGAGCTCGCTCTCGACCGCGGCGAGGGCGTCTAGATCGAGCGGCCCGAGGTCGATGTCGGCCGCGCGCTTGGTGCGTCCCATCCGCATCTCGACCGCGGCAAGGGCCTCTGTCAGCAGGCTATCGTCAATGGCGATCGAGAATTGGTCATCCTCAGTGCCATCGTCGTCCGGTTCGTTCTCGATGTCGTCCAAAGCCTACTCCGCCCGTTTTCGAATGTTCATCCTTCGGAAGGCGTCCGTCAAGCGGTTCCGGCCGGAATAAGAGCATCTGCCAGGCGTCGAACCACGCCATCTGCGATCTTGAAGGCGCCCTCACTCAACACCACGTGGTTCTCTCTGAGAACGATGAGGTGGTATCGCTGGAGCGTTTCGAGGACATCTGCAGCCACGGTCATGCCCGTTCGCTCGGTCAGCTGGTCGAGGGGAAGGCCATCAACGTGACGGAGCGTACTCAAGATAAGATCGGCCGCCGCTTCATGGGCCTGAGGCATCTCCTCCGCAGGCACTGGCGATGTCCACCATGCGTCGAGCGACGGCTCACTCAGGGTGCGCTCGCCGGTGGGAAGAAAGCCGTGAGCACCGGGCCCGAGACCGGCATAATGTCCGCCGCGCCAGACACGCTCGTTGTGAACCGCGCGGTGACCTTCACGGGCAAAGTTGGAGACCTCGTAACGCTCGAGGCCATGGTCTCGGAGGCGATCAACGACGAGCTCGTACATGTCGCTCCAGACGACCTCGTCCGGTAAGACAAGCGCCCCCTTCTTGGCTAAAGCTGCGAATGGGGTGCCCGGCTCAATAGTGAGTCCATACAGCGAAACGTGGGGCGGCGAATAAGACATGAGCTCATCGAGATCCCGCTCGAGTTCTTCGCGGGTCTGCCCTGGTAGCGCAAAGATGAGGTCGGCCGACCAAGACTCAAGCTGAAGCTCATGAATGGACTCGAGCAGGGCTCGGGTCTGCGAGACCGTGTGACCTCGCCCAAGTCGTTTGGCGTGCACGGGATGAAATGTCTGGACACCGACGCTGAGGCGCGTCATGCCGGCCTCAATGAGGGTGGCCAGCTTCTCGGGGCTTACCTGGCCTGGATTGGCCTCCACCGTCACTTCAGCGCCCTTGAGCAGCGGAAGAAACGCGATGACGCTCGCGATGGCCGCAGCGGGCGCGAGCGAGGGTGTTCCACCCCCAAAATAGAGGCTGTGGGCCTGACCCTCAAAGGCTGAGCTCGTTGATCTCCAAGCCTCCTCAAGCGTTCGCACCCACCGGCTGAAGTCGGCCTGGTCATCGACGAACACGTTGAACGCACAGTAAGGACAGCGGGTTCGGCACCAGGGGGTGTGGATGTAGATACCAAAACCGGTCGACATGGCATAGGCCTACTGTGTTGGGCTCACGCTTGTCGCGCGTGCTGTGCGTGTACACTATCGTAGCTTGATACGGGGACCGTGCGTGTCAGACGACAAAGCCAAAGACATTCTAGACCAGCTGAGCCGGCGCGAGGTCTGTGGCGATGCTGTCGTGTCCTCCGTTGGTCGTCGAGCATGGGAGCGGCCAAGGGTGGCGGTTTCTGGGCGGCTCTACAAGCAGTACCGGGTATCCGACCCTTGGGATCCCGCTGCGAAGGCACAATCGGCAGACATCGGGCTCGGTCCTGTGAGTCTCAGGCTGGGTCAGAAAAAGCGCCAACCCGCGCCACACCTCCAGCCCAAGGCGCCCAAACAACCCAAGCAGCAGGCCACACGCGACCCGCTCGCGGGACTGCCCAATGTGCCCAAGGCAAAGCCCAAGGCCCGTCCGCCGGAAGTGAAATCCCAGGCGCCTGCGCCGAAGGCTGCATCGCCCGAGGTCGACGCAAAGGCGGCCGAGATCCGAGCCAAGATGAGGGCTGCTGAGGAGGCTATGGGGGGAGTTCGACGCACGGCCCCCGCACCCGCGGTGGGGCCGTCGCAGCCACCCATTCCTCCAGCGCCGCCGATCCCGGTGCGGCCAGAGGTCGAGGCACAGGGACAGGCTCCGGACGAACAGGGAGAGATCGCGAGGACACCCGACAGCAAGAGTCGCGGCTCGTCTGGTCGCTTCCGGATGGCCGCGAGTCGGGTCACCAGCGCGCCTGTTGTGCGCCGTCGTGTGGAGCCCAAGGCTCAAGCAGAGTCTGCCGAACCCGATATCAATGCTCCACCCGTGCCACCCCCTCGGCGACCGATGCCGACCGGGGGCGCGGCCACGATGGATGACTTCTTCAGCGCAGCAGCTCAGATGGGTCGCCTCAGCATGCCGAAGCGAGAACCGGTGGAGCCCGTCGCCGACGAGGAGTAGACCTGGGCGCCTACTGGCCTTGAATGAGATCCTCGGGGCACTCGGGCTTGGTGTCGACCTTGTAGTAGCCGACTTCGTCAGCCCAGTACTCACCCTGCCAATCCCAGAGGCGCTCGGTCACATTGGCCTTCGCTTGTCGTTTGACCCGACGCTTGCCCCCAGGAATTTTACCGGTGAAGCTCGCACGCTCGTAAAGACGAGACTCCATCTGCATCAGGTCGAGCTTGGTGACGTCGGAGTTGGCGATCAATTCCGCAAGCTCTGCTTCCATCTTGCCCACGCGCTTGAGCAGCCGCTCCCCTTCCGAGCGAATCAGGTCGTCTCGGCGTTCGGCGACCCACTTCGAGGTCACCTGTGCGAAGGTGTTGGCGCTAACGTTTCGCAGGCGGGCGAGTTCGTCCTCTGCGCTCGCTACGGCCACGATGCTGTCTTTGATCCTGTCTTCTTCGTCGAACAC
>CAZKOI010000335.1:0-4090 GCA_964554315.1 uncultured Enterobacterales bacterium
CAACTCCGCACCGGACAGCACGAATGACAAGCCGCGGTTTCGTCCCCCTGCCTCCATGCGGTGTCCGGTCATGACCAGGTCATCCACATCGTCGCCCGTCACGTCGCCGACGGAGGCCAACTCATAGCCAAAGAAGTCCATGTGGTCGGTGCCGAGGAACCACCTGTCGGCATCCGTAATGGACTGCACTCCGGCCCTGTAGCCCAACGGCGCTTCGGAGACGATGGTCTCAATCGATGCGGGGGGACCCTCCTGGCTGCCGTCAAAGGCTTGGGCAGTACACCGCCAGGCGTCCCCCGCGGCCAGATAAGCCGAGGGAATGGTA
Source organism: uncultured Enterobacterales bacterium (assembly GCA_964554315.1). Classification (GTDB taxonomy): domain Bacteria; phylum Myxococcota_A; class UBA796; order UBA796; family UBA796; genus UBA796. The sequence goes on from CAZKOI010000335.1 coordinate 326, forward strand.
TCCGTGGGCCAGGTTGATGTCGTCCCGCCGGCGAACGTCTCGCCATTGCGAGCCCATACCATTTGGTATTCCATGGCCTCATTGTCCGGGTCTGGTGCGTCTTCGCTGACCACGCAGCGGAGGTCTCCGTGGAGCTCACGCGGTGGATCGGGAACCACCGCGAGCGTGGGCTGTCCAGGGGGCGTGTTGAGGACGGTTCGTTCTTCAGACTTGCCCTCCTGCCCCTCGCCGAGCGAATCGGAGACGGTCACGATGGCCGACCACACATCACCTTTGGACGTCATCTCTGCCGGAAGAGTGGCCTCCGTAAAGCCCACTGGTGCTCCGTTCTTCAGCCAGCGAATCGCCACAGACCATGCTCCGGTGGTACCCGTCGCGCGAAACGAGACCTGCAGATCCTCCGTCGTGAGCGGGGCCTCAGGAGAGAGGGTCACCGAGACCTCCGCCTTGCTCTCCCCACCGGACGCCTTCTCTCCACCTGCACAACCTGTCAATATGCTGAACCAGATGTATCGCATGGCTACCAGTACCCGTCGCTCGGGGCCATTCGAAGGGCCCACAGTCGCTCCGGAGTCATCACGTCCTCGGGAACCGCAGCCTCTCCTGTGCGCATCGCGATCATGGCCTTTCTCAAGTCGGCAAAGACCTCTGGAATGGCGCTGCGCAGATTTCGCTCCTGCATCGGATCGGAGACCACATCGTACAGGGAATAGAACTCCGCGGGCCGTGCCGAGGATGGATCGGTCAGGGTCTCGGTGAGGCCCGGATCAATGCTTGTCGCATTGTGCTGTGTGCAGCGAAATGTCAGCGCGTGGTCTCCGTTTCGCAGAAAGAGCATGTCTCCAAACTCTGCGTAAGCTCGCCGACCATCGGCGATTTTCGCCAGGCTTTCCCCTGCTACCCCTGCAGGAGGTACCGCACCTACCGCCTCGGCGAGGGTTGGAAAGACGTCAACAAGCTCGACCACCGCGTCATCCACCTCCGCGGCGATTCCCGGGCCGCTGAGCATGAGAGGCACGCGGACGGCCCGGTCAACCAGGAGGTTGTTGGTGAGCAGCGGAACCGCGGACTCATGAAAGCCACCCCGCTCGGAGAGGCTCATACCGTTCGTAGAGCCGAGCACGGCCAAACGATCTGCGCTCGGCCCCAGCCGTTCAAGCATGGTGCCGAGCACCTTCCCCGCGTTCGTTGATGCCTCGCGGTAGGACGAGGTAATGGACTCAGCGTCGAGCTTGAGCTTACCGATTCGCGGATCGAGCGGCTCGAGCCACTGGTATTTTCGCTCCGGAAAGCGAGGGAGTGCGGGGTCACCCAGAATGTTGCCCTCGCCATCGGAGAGCACCACGACCAACAGGCGGGCCGTCCCTTCATTGTCTGCCCACCAACGACCCGCGGCCTCCGTCGCCGCCGTCCAGCTGTCCTCGTGTGCCTGATGTCCAAAGCCATGTCCAAGCCGCTGGCCACCCGCCAGAGCCCCAGTGACAAAGGCCGTCTTGTAACCGTAGATTCCAAATACCTCAGCTAGGGTCCGACGGTCCGACGGTACCGAGGCGCACCATGGCTGCTGGGCGTCGGTATGAACCCGGTCACCCGCGAGCATCAGCCCACACATTGGGACTGCGGCGACATACCGGCCTGTAAACATCGAGCCCAAGCTGGCAAACGGAGACGGGGACTGGGCATAGGCCGATGTGAAGCGCTTACCCTCAATGCCTGACGCGTCGAAGAACGCATCACTTGCCCCCGAGGCCCCATCCTCACGCAGGCCCGTCACCAAGGCAATGACCACGTCAGGCGACGCCGTACGCGGCGCATTGACCGGCCCCTGCACCGCCGGGCCCTCACCCCCGCCACAGGCCAGCAGCATCAAACACCACCACCACCTCATCTGCTCCACCTCCGTGCCGCGTGTGCCGACAACCCGACCACCAACAGTGTGGCCGAACATTGCATGAACGCCAAGGGCGCCCCCACGCTAGCCTCGGGCAAGCCGAGGGCCAAGCCTAGCGCACGGATACTGAGGGATGCGACCGGTGGTAGGACGAGAGAAAACGTGAGGAGGCGAAGCCCCCACCACCCGATCGCTCTCCACCGCGCCGGTAAGGCAGCGCATACGAGTACGAGTCCACCGACGGCACTTCCGACCGCGGTCATCCACGCGTAGGTCACCAATGCGCCCCTCTGCACCGCCCACAGCGTTGCTCTTACGACACCGTGGGTGCGGTTGGTCCGCTGCCCCACTCCGTGACCAATCCCGCTGAGGGTCTGCTCGCCTTGAATGACACGATTCCATGCGTCGAGAGGCCTCGCAGGCAGCACCTCCCGACGCCACTGACGATTCTCGATTCGTCCGCTCACTACGGCAGGCGTACCGCTCTGACTTGCAGGCCCGAGGACATCGAGATTGAAGTGGCCTGGAAAGAACCACCACCCGCCGGAGAGGACGGTCCCTAGAACGAGGGCGGCAAGCAGCGGACGAAGAGGTCGAGCGAGCACACCTGCACCGGCCCCCAGCACGAGCAACATCCCGAGGGTCTGCAGGAGCCCTGGCCAAAGATCCATGCCCCTCATGCGAATCCAGTCAATGGCTGGATAGGGAGCGTCGGCGTTAGACACATAGCGGAGGTACAGCACCACGGTGGCAATCAGGAATGCTGCAGTGGCTCGGCGTCCAGCAACGAGAAGGAGTACCGCGCAACCAAGCCATGCGATTCGATACGTCCCGCTGTCCGCCAGCACCCAGCCTCCACCGAGGGCCACGGACGCAGCGAGCCAAAGCGGCCTAGAACGAGCCAATGACCCCTACCATCGCGCCGTCCTGTAGGGGTACAAACTGCAGCCCGATACCGGCGGCCACGAGGCCAACCCCGGTCCATCCGAGGGCCACCTGCATGTTTCGGTAGCGACGATAGGCCGCATCATCGCCACAGACCAGTTGGTCGCCTTGTTGCTCACACTCGCCCCGCTTCGCGGCGTACATACCTGCGCTAATCAGTGCCGAAACCACCCCCGCTGAAGCAACACCGACCGCCACAGGAGAGAGCTTCATGGGCGCCTTATCCGTTGGTCGGCCGGGCACATGACGCGGCGTTTCACGGGTGACTTCGGCGGTGCGGCCGGCCGTGCTCATGACGAGGTTAGCCGCAACAGCACCCGCACGTTCGAACACAAAACCCGGACCCAGCGTGGACTCCAAGTAGCCGTACAGCTCACTGATATTGACCACTCCGTCGGCGTCAAAGTCCGCAGCACCTTGCATGGCGACGCTCATCGCTGGCAGTATCTTCCCTTCCTCACCGCCGACCCCTGACGCTTTCGAGGTCACTGCGAACCCCCACTCCGGTAGGCTCGGCCAGTCCGAGGCCGATGGACCGATGAGCGCCACTCCGTCCACGGCCTTATCGTGAGCAACATCCATCACGACGACAACGTTCTGTGAGGTGGTCTGAGGCCGCAATGCCGCCGACAAGCGGGCAACGCTGAGTCCGGTGCCGACCGGATCGGCCATCGACGTGCCCGGCGTGAGCAGAGCAGGCTCCCCGATGTCTCCTCCGGCACCGTGCCCCACCACGACCACCAACAGCAGTCCATCCGCTGCCGTGGACGCCATGGACGCATGGAGCAACCGCTCGACCGCTTCGGCCGTCGCGCTGTCGCCGCTGAGGGTGTTGACGCGCTCGAAGCCGGAGTCCCGCTGCAGGGTCTCGGCGAGCTCTGCAGCGTGGGGGCTGGCCTGTGTGAGCGGCTCGACCGACGGGCCGGGGG
>CAZKOI010000336.1:0-4089 GCA_964554315.1 uncultured Enterobacterales bacterium
ACGAGGACGGCGTCGCCCCCGCGTCCGCACCCGCTACGGACTGCGATGACGAGCGCGATGACGTCAACCCGGGCATTCGCGATCTGATAGGGGACGAGCTCGATGCGGACTGCGACGGCATCGAGCACTGCTACGCCGACCTTGATGGCGACGGATATCGCACCACCGAGGTGATCGAGTCCGATGATGCGGACTGTGATGATGAGGGAGAGGCCGCAAAGGACGCGCCGCTCGTCGACTGCGACGATAGCCGCGCCGGTGTGAACCCAGGAGCCGAGGAGATCGCAGGCGACGGGGTCGACCAAGACTGCGACGGCAGCGACCTCGCCGGTGACGGCGTCGCCGGTGACGACACTGCGACGGGCAGCGACAGCGACGACACCCCCATTGAGGTCACCGTCGAGATGGACGCTCCCGAGACCGACAAGGGCGGCTGCAGCACCACGGGCCAGCAGACGCCACCATCCCTGGCTTGGATGGTGGGCTTGATCGGACTGGTCGGCCTGCGACGACGCCGAGCCGCCTAGCGCCCCCGGACTCGGTCGCCTCGCTGCAGGTAGCGGGCCGACAGCGAGACGGGGGCGGCGATGGGCTCTATGGCCCACACCGCCCCGCCTCTGTGCCGCTGAAGCGGTGAGCCCCAGAGCGCCGAGAAGACGCTGCCGTGGGTCGCCGCCCAGTTCCGACCCGAGGAATCCCCGTAGACGGTCGGATCGGCCACCGCATAGCGAAATCCGGCGTCGATGAGCAGGTCCACATCGTTGGGCTCAATGGTCACCTCCAGCTCACCCGACTCCTGCAGGGTCAGCAGCGCAGCGAGCAGTCGCGACTGACCCACCCACGCCTCCCACTGAGCGGGCGCGTGACCGGGGATGTGCTCGCCGTTGCCGTTGAGGATCGGCTGTCCGTGCTGGGTCTGGATCCAGCGCTGGTGATTGAGGACCCGAACGCTGGGCCGCAGGGGCGTGGTGAGCAAGGGCCCCGCCAGTCCCCGATACAAGGGCGCCGCGTATTCAGGCACCTCGCTGGCTCGGACCGGCAACACCCCGCTTCGAATCGGCGCATCCGCCACCACCAGGACCAGCACCAAGGCCCACCCCAGGCCCCCTCGTTTCCGATTCTTCAGGACACGATCCAGCCCCATCCCGGCCACAACCGCCAGCCCAATCGCCGTCAGGATCTCGAAGCGCTGCGGCCACCACATTCGGGCGAAGAGGGGCGAGAGGGACTGGAGCCAACCAAAGGGTGCAGAGACCGTCGTCGTGGTGCTGTAGCCGTGGATGAAGGGCCCGAGCGCCAAGACCCACCCAATCCCAGCCACGGCGAGCCACCCCATCAGCGCTGGCCGGCGTGCTCGAAGCGCCACGACCGTCAAGGCCAAGACCACCAGACTGAGCTGATGACCGGCTTCTTGGTTGGCTCGGGAGAGAATCGGCCAGAGCCACCAGCGGCTGTTCTCGGTAGCGATCTCCACTCCGGACTTCGTGCTGACCCAGTTGGTGGCCGCCTGTATCCCCTCGAGGTTGCGACCCATTCCGGGGAGGGTGGACCACTGCCCCACGAGGTCCATCACAAAGGGCATGACCGTCACCGCACCCGTGACCGCGGCGATCGCAAGGTGGGTCATCCGGGGCCGGGTCCAGCGCGCGCGGCTGAACGCCACGAGTGCCGCCCCCGCCAACAGAAAGTAGAGCCCGGCATACCAATAGACGAGCGCCGTCGCCGCGGCAGAGACTCCCAGCCCTACCGCGAGGCGCCACGAGCCGTCTTGATGAAGAAGCCGGGCGAGCGCGGCCAGGGCCAGCAGCAAGAACACGAGCAAGAACTGAGAGAGGCGCCCCTCATAGAGCTCCAGCGCCACCGCACTCGACGACTGAATAGCGACGGCGACAAACACCGCACTGGGGCCGGTCAGTCCCACCGCTCGCCCGAGGACGTACCCTCCCATGCCCGTCGAGATGAGCGCCACTAGCGTGGCCACGTTGTATCCATCCACCACCCCAAGCAGCGCTATCCACGGCGTGCCCAGGAGCGCATCGAGGAGGTTGTACTGCAGGACGGGGTCGAGGCCAATGGGCCAAAAGCTCACCGTATCCACAAAGGGACTGGACCCTTCTTGCAGGGCGTGGTGAACCCACCAGTGCGCCCAGACGCTCCCAGGGAGATCGAGCGCGTCCCAGTGGCCTATGAGGCTGGGCGCATCCGCCCACCAGGCGGGCCCGGTCATCCCGAGCGCGAGCACACTGCAGATCATCAGCGCGACCCATGGACGCCCAAGCTGCTTGGTCATCGCGTCCTCCGGCGACCGGAGCGCCCCGGTCCTTGGCGTACCGCCACGGATAGCTCCACATCGGCGGCGAGCGCCGAGATGGCCCACGCCCCGCCCCCTCGCGCGGGACGCACCGCATCGCCCCAGAGCGCTCGAAAGATCTCGCTGTACGCCGCCGCCCGCGCCATGGCGGCTCCCCCATCCATCACATCAGGGTCGACCACGGCATATCGAAAGCCGTCTGCCACCAGCTGGTTGACGTCCGCCGGCGTGACCACGCCCTGAGCGTTGCCGGTTCTCTCCAGAGTGGCGAGCAGACGGAGCAAGCCATTGCTGGTGAGCCAGTCGCGATGCGCCGGCGGGACATGGCTCGGGAGGTGCGCACCATCGCCCACTGGAATGGGCTGTTCATGCACCGTCTGGGCAAGCATCATGCGCTCGACCTCCACGGCCGAGGGCTGCAACGGCATTGTGAGCAAGGGCCCGGAGAGATCGCGGTAGGTCCGCTCTGAGGGGGCGAAGACCTCGCTGGCCGTCACCGGCAGAAGGCCGCTGCGAAGCGGCGCGTCGACCCACACCGCGACCAAGACCAACCCCGTCCAAACCCGGGGTCGTGAGCGATCTTGCAGCCATCGATCCAGCCCGAGGCCGGCAAGCACCGCCACCGCCACCACGGCCAGCACCTCGAGCCGGTACGGCCACCACATCCGATCAAAGCCCGGAACCATCCGCTGCAGTCCGTCGAAGGGCAGCCACACGGAGCCTCCCGGACCGAGCGCGAGCACCCAGCCCAGCGCCGCTACGCCCAGCCACACCCCCCAGTGCCGCGCGCGCCGGTAGACCGCCAGCGCCGCCAGGCCAAGCGCAGCGCCGCTCAGCTGGTGCCCAAAGACGGGGTCGAGGTTGACGACCGGCCAGAGGATTCCGCGGCTGTTGGCCTCGATGATGCCCGCGGCATCGGTCCGCTCGATGCCCGGGAGGTCCGCCCAAGAGGTGACCAGCATCGCGAGGGCCGGACCCACCACAGCGGCACCCGAAGCCACCGCCACCATCAGCGCGCGCGCTTGAGGGCCACTCAGCGTACGACGATGACTCCAGACCAAGCCCATGCCCACCAACAACAGGGCCGCTCCGTGGTACCAGTAGACCAGCGCGGCGCCCCCGGCGAGCACGCCCGCACCGACGGCCTTGAGGGTGCGCCCTCGTCCGCTCAAGACGTCGACCGTGAGGCTCAGAGCCAGCAAGAAGAACACCAGCACCACCTGCGAGATGCGACCGCAGTGGAGCTCCAGTGCGACATAGCTCGAGCTCTGAACCAGCACGCCGGTGAGCAGCGCAGCCGAGCGCGATGTCCCCGCTGACCGGCCCAAGCGGTGGGCCGCTACCCCCGTCAACCAGAGCGCCGCCACACAGGCCAGGTTGTAGCCCACCCGCGGTCCGAAGCTCGCGACCAGCGGCGCGTGAACAATTCCGTCGAGCAGGTTGTACTGGAGCACCGGTGTCGAACCAGTGGGATAAAAGCTGTGGGTCCCCACAAAAGGGCTCACTCCCCGGGAGAGCGCGTCCGCCGCCCACCAGTGCGCCCAGTAGCTGCCCGTGAGATCAAGACCGGCAGACTCCCCCACCACATGGGGCCCCGACGCGAGCCAGACCGGTGCGGTGATCAGCATCGCCAGCACCAGGTAGACGAGAGCAACAGTCGCGAGTCGGAGGGTCACCTGGACCCCGTAACCAGCGCGCCGAAGTCAGCGGCTCAAAATGTGATTTACCGGCCGCCAAGCTGTGGTAGTCTCGCCCCTCGCGATGTCGGAGGTGGTCAT
>CAZKOI010000337.1:0-4079 GCA_964554315.1 uncultured Enterobacterales bacterium
CGGAAGGGGACCCCCTTTATCCCCTTCCGCTCTTCTTTTTTCTCTCCGCCGCTCTCCCTCCCCGCAGTTCCCCGCAGTTCCTCGCAGCGCTCCCCCCCTGCCAAGCAGTCAGACATGCAGCCCATCGCTCAAGCCCCCTTGTTTTCACAGGACAGCTGTCCCGTCAGATTGGAGACGGGCGGCGAGGTATGGTCGTTTGTTATTGATCCGACCATCTCTTGGGATGCGGTCCGCTCGATTATCGCGGATGAGTACGGCGACCGCGCGGAGGAGCTCCACGGCCGAAGCATTCGCCTCAACCTCGGCAGCCGCGCCCTCGACCTGATGGAGGTTCGCCGAATTTCGAGCCTGTTGCGCGACGGGTTCAAGGCGGCCATCATTGGGATTGAGTCGACGCCCGATGCGGTGCATCGATACGCGGAGACCGCCTTCAAGATGCCGATGATTGCTCCCTCGGTCGACACCCGCCCGCGGATGCCTCTGGTGTTTACGGGCGCGCCGTTCGCGGAGGTCGACTCCGAACCCGAAGAGGAGGCCGTGCCCACGGATCTCCCCGAGGCGGGCGATGAGGTTGCTGAAGAGACCAGCGGCGAGGCCGCTGTAGTTCAGAGCGCAGGCGAGGAAGAGCACACCCTTGAGGTGACGGAGCTCGACACCGCCCGCGCCACATCTCCTCAGGACATGGTGAATGGCATTCCTGGAACGGACATGCTGCCCGAGGTTGAGAACACGGACTTCATCGAGATTGGTGACACCCTGCCTGCAGAGGCCGGCCGTCGGGTCATGGTGGTTGAGCGAACGCTCCGATCGGGCAAGACGATTCGCTTCGCGGGCGATGTGATGGTCTACGGCGACGTGAACGCAGGTGCGCACATCGAGGCCGACGGCAACATCGTCGTGTTTGGGTCGCTTCGAGGGCTCGCCCACGCGGGCGCACGCGGCGACACTCGTTCCGTCATCATCAGCTTTGACTTGGGCGCGCCCCAGCTTCGCATTGGCGACCACATCGGCTTCACCGGCGAAGAGCCCGTGATCACCGAGCCTGCACCCGAGCCCGTCGGCTTTGCGAAGGTTCGCGGTGACGTTGTGGGTGGCTTGAGCAACCTACTCGGCCGAGGCCGAGCCTTTAATCGTTCCTTCGATCCCGAGATTGCTTGGGTCGAGGGCGGTGAGATTCGAATCAGTTCCTATGAAGGCCGGCTTCCGGCCTAATCCCCCCTGGTGGCCGTCCGGCCGCCGTTACCTCCACCCTGGAGTCCACCCATGAGCGAATGCATCGTCGTGACATCCGGTAAAGGCGGCGTGGGTAAGACCACGTGTTCGGCCAACTTGGGTGTGGCACTGGCCATGCAAGGGGCGACTGTTGCTGTTGTGGATGCCGATATCGGTCTCCGCAACCTCGACGTCATCCTGGGCCTCGAAAATCGGATCGTCTACGATCTGGTCCACGTCATCGAAGGCGAGTGTCGCCTGAAGCAGGCGCTAATCCGCGACAAGCGCGTCGAGGGTTTGTACCTCCTTCCTGCGGCTCAGACACGAGACAAGAACGCCGTGACGCCGCAGCAGATGCGTGAGCTGGTGGCGAAGCTTAAGGAAGAGTTTGACTACGTTCTGGTCGACTGTCCCGCAGGCATCGAGCAGGGCTTCAAGAACGCCGTAGCCGGTGCGGACCGCGCTGTGATCGTCACCACCCCAGAGGTGAGTGCGATTCGCGATGCAGACCGCATCATCGGCATGGTAGAGGCAGCAGAGCTTCCAGAGCCTCAGCTCATCATCAATCGCTACCGCAGCAAGATGGTCAGCAAGGGCGACATGATGAACAAGGAAGACATCCTTGAGATCTTGGCGATCCCGCTCTTGGGCATCGTGCCTGATCACGAGGACATCATCATCTCCGCTAACCGCGGTGTCCCCGCAGTTTTCGATGAGTCCAGCGTGGTGGGCGAGGCCTTCCGCCGCATCGGACGCAGAATCAACGGTGAACCCAACGTTCCAGAGCTTGACTTTAGCGAAGGCAACGGCATTTGGGGAACCATGAAGCGCTGGATGGGCTTTGGCGCGGCCCAAGGAGTGGCATGATGACTCAACTCCTCAATAAGATTCTGAACCGTAAGGAGGCGTCCAAGGAGGACGCGAAGCAACGCCTCAAGGTGCTGCTCATCCACGACCAAGTCGATCTCACACCTGCTCAGCTCGATGCGATGCAGGAGGAGATCACGGCGGTCATTCAAAAGTATGTCGAGATCGACCGCGACAATTCCGTCGTCCGCCTAGAGCGTGGAGACGACCGGATTGCGCTGATCAGTTCGGTGCCTGTGCGCCGGGTCATTGAGCGAGCCATGCCTGCCTGAGAAGCTTGCTCTGACATCCCCAGCCCCCGGGTGCTGCACTCCCCCCAAAATCCCCCTAAGCAGCATCCGGGGGCTGCTATTTTTGGGCGCTAGAGCGAGGAGCGGCCGTGCCGAGACCGGAGCGCTAGGGCCCCTGTACCCGCAATGCCGACGATGCTCACGGCGATGAGCATCATGAAGACGGCGTGGTAGCCGTAGTGGTCCAGCAGGTGACCGATGACTTCTTCTTGAATCACGGGCCCGATCGAGCCCAGTCCGTTGATGAGCCCAGCGGCCAATACCGCTGTCCGTTTTCCGCCGACGTCGATGGCGCCCACTCCGGACAACAGCGAGTCAGGGCCCATGAGCATGAAGCCGCAGAGCGCCAAGCTCAAGCCGAACACCCAAGGTGAGGCGGTGCCCACCGTGCCCAGGACGATGAACGCGACAGTCATGCCGATGGTCATGATCAGGATGATGGGGGTTCGTCGTCCACGAAAGAACTTATCGGACGCCCATCCCGCGAAGATGACGCCGACAAAGCCGACCCAGTCAAACAGGGTCGAGAGGGCGCCGGCCATGGCGGGTGACAGATGAAAGAGCTCCTCAATTGCCAGCGGCGACCAGCTGTCGAGGGCGTAGCGGAGGAACTTGAAAACAAAATAGACTGCGCCCATCCAGACGATGGAGGCAAGGACACCTGTGGGCAGCACCTTGCCTGCCTCCTGAGGGGAGGAGTTATCGGCGGTCACCGGCTCGATGATGGGCTCGAGACCGACATCCTCGGGGCTGTCGCGCTGGTACCGGTAGAAGAGCACCCACACGCCGAGCATGATGACGGCCGCTCCCCAGAACGACCATGCTGCGCTAGCGACGGCGAGCATCAGGGCCGCGAAGCTCTTGGCGAGGATGCTTCCGACCTGGTAGCAGGTGGCCCACAGCGCCATGACGCGGCCGCGCTCGTCGCGACGAAGCCAGTTGCCCAAGACACCGACGTTCCCGGGCCACCCTGTGGCTTGCGCAAACCCATTGATGACGTTGAACAGCAGCAGAGGCCAGTAGCCCGCCGGGCCCATCAGCGTGGTGAACCCCATGCCGAGGTTCATCAGCACTGTCATACCCATACCCGTGAGCAGGAGGACTCGGGTCGCGAACCTTCGGCTGGTTAGAGCCGTGAGAAATTGGCCCAGCATGTAGGCGACCAAGTATGCGCTCACAATGTGGGCAAGGTCCGAGCGGTCGATTTGAAGGGTGGAGAGCAGAGACGACTTTGCGACAGCAAAGTTCTTTCGGCAGAAGTAGAAGCCCGCATAAGACAGCCAGGTGGTGCTCAGGATGCGAACCCGCCAGATGGTCGCCGACGTTGGTTGGCTCATAGGCCTTCCGCGGGGGTCAACGGGGTATGACCCTGAATCATGTCCGCTGCTTTCTCCGCAATCATCAGGACGGGGGCATAGATGTTGCCGTTGGTAACGGCGGGCATGACCGACGCGTCAACGACCCGGAGTCCATCGATCCCGTGAACCCGCAGATCGGGTCCCGTCACCGCCATCTCGTGGGAGCCCATCTTGCAAGAGCAGCTTGGGTGATAGGCACTCTCGAGCTCCCGGCGCACGAAATCCAGAATTTCCTCGTCGCTCTCGACCGCAGGGCCTGGGGCGAGCTCCGGGCCCCGAAAGGGAGCGAGGGCTGGCTGTCCAAGGATCCGGCGTGTGCAGCGAATCGCCTCGACCCACTCGCGCCGATCTT
>CAZKOI010000338.1:0-4073 GCA_964554315.1 uncultured Enterobacterales bacterium
CTGGATCGAACACCCCGTGGCCTCGCCTATCGCAGTGACCAGCGCATTGAGTGTGACAGGTCGCCCTCCCCCCACATTGAAGGTCCCAAAGCCTTGGGGTCGGTCGAGCGCCGCCAACACGGCACCCACGACGTCAGACACATAGGTATAGTCCCTCCGCGAGCCGCCCTCTCCGAACAAAGGAATACGCTCACCCGCCAGCGCCATCCGAATGAACTTCGAGATGGCCATGGTCGGTCGCTGCCGAGGACCGTACACGGTGAAGAACCGCAGGATGGTCACCTCTTGCCCCCAGCTGAGGTGGGCGTTGTGGCACATCAACTCCGCTGCGTGCTTGGTTCCCGCGTAGGGGCTCGCAGGGCGACCCAGCGGGTCAGACTCGGAGAAAGGCCCGTCTTCACGCTCCCCATACACGCTGCTCGAGCCCGCAAAGACCAACGGAACCCGGTCACGACTTCGCAGCGCGTCAAGCAAGGTAACCGTACCGCCAACATTGACACTCGCGTACTCAGTCGGGTGGATGAGTGATTCACGCACACCGGCCTTGGCCGCTAGGTGGACCACGGCACCGACGCCGCGCAGGGATTGCTCGACCGCAGCGCGATCTCGAACGTCGCCCTCCACCAGCTCAATGGGCAAGCCATCTATGTTCGCGAACTTGATCTCCGGATCGTAGGCCTCGTCGAAGCTGTCGAGCACGGTCACTTCGCTACCTCGCGCGAGGAGCGCGCGGGTGAGGTGCGAGCCGATGAAGCCAGCACCACCTGTCACCAAGACCCTCACTTGAGCACCTTAAACTCGTCGTAGAGTCGGGTTTGGCGGGTCTCCATGGAGCATGAGGAGCCGTTGATATAGACCGCCGATACCGCGTGTCGCGGCTGCAGGGGATCCCCCTCAGCAATAAAGAAGGTGGCTTCCGAACCGACGGCGAGCCGTCCCAACTGAGTCTGCCCAAGGATGTCCATCGGATTCACGGTGAGGGCTCGAATCGCCGAGGCCCAAGCGAGGCCGTGTGCCACGGCCAAGCCGGCCAGCGTCGGGAGGTTTCGAACATCGTGAGCCGAGCCCGTTCGGAAGGCGAGGCGCACTCCGGCGTCATCCAATATCGCCGCATTCTCGTACCGCGCATGGGGGTGGTCAAAGCTATCGGGCTGCGCATCGAGAGGGCCAAGGATGACGTCAAGACCGGCATCCGCAATCTCGGAGGCGAGCAAGTGGCCCTCGATGGCACCCACCAGCACCGCCTGCAGCTCCGCTTCGTCGACGAATGCCAGTACTCGCTCGATGTCATCCGCACGATTGGCAAAGATGAAGGCCTTTCGCTTTCCTTCTCGCAGCTCTCTCGCCACCTGATCGGCGGGTGAATCCGCAGCCTCCTTCTTGGACTTGCCCTTCGGCTTCGGGTGATCCTCAAGAAATTGACGCCACTCAGCCATCACACCAATACGACTCTCGGGACCGTCATGACCTTGACCCGATCGACCAAAGTTGAGGCAGAGCCCAGCCTCTCCCTGAAGCGTCGCCGATCTCAGCAGCGTACCCGACGTGCGCATCAAGCTCGCGGAGCCCGAGATCATGCCGGAGTGCGACGGAACGACCAGCGCCTGGGTGATCCCGTTGACTCGAGCCACCGGGATCAGCTGCGAGCGCGGATTGTACCCATCCACGGCCCGGGCCGTCAGCGCGACACTCTCGGCTGCCGATGTGTCGTGGGTGCTGGACTCCAGTCCAACCTCGAGCAGCCCTAGTCTGCATCCCGCATCCGTGAACCCGGGAACAATCCAGTGCCCACCGAGGTCTGAGCCGCCGGTCACCTCCGGTCCGAGCGCAGTGATTCGACCGGCGCTAAATCGAAGGCCGCCTCGCTGTGTCGTGCCGTCCGGGAGGACTAGGGTCGCGTTCGAGAAGCTCCGTTCTTCCTGAGCGCGGCCCAACGACGGCCAAACTGCTGCCGACGTTACTCCCGCCAAGAAGGCACGCCGCGTCCAATCGTTAGGGTCGTGCATCAGGTGTACCCTCCGTCTCACGATCGTAGACCTGAACACCGTCGATCCACGTGCGCGTGTTCAGGCTGTACACATCCAACGGATGACCACTAAACATGGCCAAGTCCGCATCCTTTCCTACTTCAATCGTGCCCACCCTATCCGCGATGCCTAGCATCTTCGCGGGATCGATCGTGATGGTCTCGAGCGCCTCTGTCTCCGACATCCCGTACCGAAGCGTCTTCGCAGCCTGAACATTGAGGCGCTGCACCTGATTGGATGAGTCCGAGTGAATCGCCACCACACCGCCCGCCTGCTTGACGAGTGCAGCGTTCTGCGGAATGCCGTCGAATGCCTCCATCTTGAAGCCCCACCAGTCGGCCCAGGTGGCAATCGCTGTGTTGTGTTCAATGATGAGATCTCTCACCTTGTACGCCTCAAGAGCGTGCTGAATGCTCGCAACCTGGACCCCGAACTGGTCCATGACTCGAAAGATCCCCTCGATGTCGTCATGACGGTAGCAATGCACATGCACACGAACCTTCCCGTCCAAGACATCCAAGAGCGTCTGCATGTCAGCATCATGCGGCGGAGGATCACGATGGGAGGCCAGGGCTTTGCGATGATCGAGCGCGCTCTGGAAGGCCGCACGCATGGCGGCCAGGTTCCCCATCCGGGTCGATGGTCCGTCGATGTCGTCGCCGTAGACTCGCTTTGGGTTCTCACCGCAAGCCATCTTGATGCCTCGGGGAGCCCCGCTAAGGCGCATGCCCTCAAGCGTGCGTGAGGGCCGCAGCTTGAGCACAACGGACTCTCCTCCGACCAGGTTTGCACTTCCAGGCAGGACCTGTATCGTCGTCACCCCTCCGGCCCGAGCTCGCTCAAAAGCAGGGTCTGAGACATGCACCGAGTCCTCGGCACGGACACGAGCAGTCACTGGAGCGATGGCCTCATTCCCATCTCCGTGCGCGCTCGCATCGGGCCACGGGTAGACGCCCATGTGGGAGTGAACATCAATGATACCCGGGATCAGGTACTGGCCGGTTCCGTCAACAACGGGCGTGCCCTCGGGAACGGCGATGTCCGTCCCGATGGCGGCCACCTTCCCACCGTCAATGATGACGGTGCCCTTGGCCAGGGTCGGGCCCGAGACCGGGAGAACCGTCGCTCCCACAATCGCGAGGTCCGCAGCCGCAGCGGGCATCGCGAACAATCCGAGCAGCCCTAAAGTCGCCAAACATTTCATTAAAGCAGTCCGTCCAAAATGCGGTGTACATCGGACGGTACACCATTGTTCCGATGTCGGACCAGTCCGTTCTTGTCGAGGATGACAACCATCGGTATCGAAGAGACCTCATAGGCCGCACGAACCGCACCTTCGACGTCCAGCACGACCGGCCATGTGATGCCGAGCTGTGCCATCGCTCGGCGCGCCGTCTGCGGGTCCTCTCCAGCATTGACACCGAGCAGTCGAACAGACGATCCGTAGGACCTCGCAACCTGCTGAACAGCCGGTGTTTCCGCCCGACATGGTCCACACCAAGACGCCCAAAAAACCACCATGGTCGGCGTCGAACCTGCCGGCTCAAACGCCACCGCCGAGCCGGCCGTATCGACCGAATTGAAGGCAGGGGCCCTCTGTCCCTCTCGGGGACCCTGAGCTGAGCCTCCGCACCCCGCCCCAGGCAGAAATAGAACTAAGTACAAGAACGAGAACCAGTGCACCATGAATACCGCTATCACGCCCTGGCTTCGCACTCCCACGCTTCGTGCTATGGGGACGCCATGCGCCGACTCCTGCTCAATCTCACCTGGTTCTTAGCTCGACCCCTTCTCTTTCAATTGGACGCCGAGCGAGCGCATCGATTGGTCATGGGGATTCTTAAGCGGGCTCCTGGCCTACACGCGACGATCGTTCGCATGCTCGGGGGGCCTTCACGCCCCTTTCAGCCCATTCAGGTGGGTCGCCTCACGCTCGCCGGGCCCATCGGTCTCGCTGCTGGTCTCGACAAAGACGGCGAGGCCATTCCGTTTTGGCCTGCACTGGGCTTTGGCTTTGTCGAAGTCGGGACAGTCACGGCCATCGAA
>CAZKOI010000339.1:0-4072 GCA_964554315.1 uncultured Enterobacterales bacterium
GACGGCTCCCTTCTCCGTCTTGCCCATCTTCTTGCCATCAGCCGTCTGCAGCAAGGGAATCGTGAGCGCATGGCTGGTCGCTTGGCGCTCCCTTCGGATGAGCTCGACGCCGCCGAGGATGTTGAACCATTGGTCGTCACCACCGACCTGAAGCGTGCAGCCATACCTGTCATGGAGGACCAAGAAGTCATAGCTCTGGAGGAGGTGGTAGTTGAACTCGATGAAGCTCAGGCCCTGATTTCGATCGAGGCGCTGCTTGATGCCCTCGGCCGACATCATCTTGTTCACGGAGAAGTGGCGTCCGACGTCTCTCAGAAACTCGATGTACCCCAACCCCATCAACCAATCCGCGTTGTCGACCACCTCGCAGCCATCAATGTCGAGGAAGCGATCGAACTGCACGCGCATGGAGGCCAGGTTGCTCTGGATACGCTGCGGAGTCAGTATTTCTCGCGTCTTGTCCTTACCGGAGGGGTCTCCCACCATCGCGGTCCCGCCGCCCAGCACGACGATGGGCTTGTGGCCGGCCCGCTGAAGGTGAGCCATGGCCATCACGGGCAGCAGGTGCCCGACATGCAGGCTATCCCCGGTCGGATCAAAGCCCACGTAGAAGGTGACAGGCCCGGCCGACATGGCCTCAGCCAGTGCATCCAGATCGGTGTGGGACTTAATAAAGCCGCGGGCTTGAAGTGTCTCAATCGGAGTCATGGCGTGCGAGTTACCCCAGCCGAAGAAACGGAGCAAGACTTGCGTCGACGGATGACCCAGGCCATTGGCAGGGCCCAAAACCACGCGCTGAGCGGCACGCCGCGCGGAGTATGACACCCGCAGCCCTTCTCTTCCGACGAATCTCCGGCCGCCTCGACAGGACCGGCCTGCCCTGGAAGCACGAGACTGTGGTCACCCGTATTGCCCTTGTCGTGGTGGAGACTCGCCCACTCGATGGTCTGGTCGGCTCGACCCTCGGTTGACCATGCGTGGAGCCATCCCTCTCGCGTGGACACGACGACGTCGAGGTAGCCGTCGCCATCGATGTCACCCACAGCGGGCGAGCCGAGGATCCAATGACCCGTGAACTTTGGCCACCCGGGAGCGATCTCACCCCCACCATCCCAGGCGTAGAGCATGTACCCCCCTGACCCGTAGATGGCTTCATTCTGACCATCGCCTGTGATGTCCGCCACGGCTGGCGCCACCAAGAACTGGATATCCTCTATCTGGCGCGGCCAGCCCTCTAGGACCTCTCCGGTAAGGCCCGACCAGGCCACGACCGCGTGCTGAAACTCGAAATGCTTGGTCATGGCCAGACTGGCAATCCACATAGCGCCGGCCCCGCCCTGCACCGGGTCGGGAAGTCCGTCTCCGTCGAGGTCACCGAAGCTGGGGTTGTTGATCATCTGCACCACACTCGGCACGTCCACATTGTGGTCATCGCTCCAGGTCATCTCGGTGAAGCCAAGGCTCAGGTGGGGGGTGCCGTCGTGCGACAGAATCGGAGTCTGGCCCAGCATGACGGGATCGGCGATCTCCAGATCCCCGTCACCATCAATGTCCGCGGCAGCCATGGATGCAGGGTGGCCCTGCCCAACCAGCGGCAGGATGGCCGCCTCTGCCACCAATCCACTGCTGAGCTTGGGCCAGCCCGGAGCATGCTCTCCCGTCTTCGCATCGAACAAGTAGCTGGCGCTGTATCGACCGCCAAGTACACCCTCATTGGTGCCGAGCCCAATCTCGAAGTCCCCATCATTGTCGACGTCTGCGACCAGCGCGCTCGTGATTGAGCGGTCGCCCTCCGAGCCGCACATCATGTCCTCAAAGGCTCGCTCCGCCGTGCCCGGGAAGCAGAGCTCGATCGGGTACGGGCCCCAGTCTTTTCCCGTTCCATCGAGCACGTAGAGCCGGCCATCCATTGCGGGAATGACAATCTCTGCAGCACCGTCACCGTCGAGATCGCGAACTGTTGGCGCACCCGCGAAGCCCTGATCGTAAAAGTGTACCGCATCCAGCTCGTCGTTCCCCCGGCCAATTGCCTGGTAGGGAAAGCCATCCACTCGAGTGCCATCGGCGTTCCAAGCATAGAGCCCACCGAAAAGGGTGGCCCCCACAATCTCATCGGCGCCATCGCCGTCAATGTCTCCGGCCGCGACAGTGCCGATAAAGGAGTCACGCGTTCCCGGATCGATCTGGCCCTCAGCATAGGCCGCACCCTCATGCGCCCGCTCCGACCGGACGTCCACGGCGACCGGCCATCCATCGACAGGGGTCCCATCGCCGTACACGGCCATGACCTCGCCCGAGGCTGTACCCACCACCACCTCAAGCACGCCGTCACCGTCCATGTCCACAAGGATCGGGCTGGACTCGCCGGACGCCCCCATGTTGATGGGGAAACCGGTCATCACATCGTCGTCTGGCGTGACGTAGAAGACTTTTCTCATCTCGCCTTCGAGGCCGTCCGCATCGATCACTCGAACCCGAATGGTCACCGATGGCTGGTTCACTCGGTCAAGACGCTCGACGATGGTCTCGTACTTCTCAGGCTCCGCGACGGGCATGGTCAGCGCCCGTGCCGTCTCAAAGGTGGCGAGGACTCCATCCACCGGCCCGTTCGCCTCCTCGCGCGCGAGCTCGACCCACTCCTCAGGCTGATGCCCAAAGCCCGCCTCAACGACGTAGCTGTAGGTCGGTGTCCTCGCGCTGATTCGCCCGGCGATGTCTACCGTCGGCGTTTGCGCGGCGTCAATAACGGCGTACCAAGCTGGGGCGTCGACACTCACCGACGGCGGAATCTCACCGGCAACCAATGCATCCACCGCGGCACCCACATTGACCCGGCCATAGCCATAGAAGGTGTCCCAGCCTGGCCGACTGGGGTACGCCTCCGTCATCTCGATGTCTTCCTCGGTACTGAAGACATCATCGACGGTCTGAATCATGAGCTGATAGACCTCGCCCGCGCTCAGGTCCACGCCAAGGTTGCGGGCCGCCGACTGGATCAGGCCGATGACCCCTGTCGTGACCGCACACGAGCCCGTTGCACAGGCCCCCGAGGGCGCGACCAGAACCATCCTCGAGCCGTAATTATTGCAGTTCCAGGTGTTCATGTAGCTCTCAACCGGCTGGTTTCGATCGGACGTGTTGTACCGAATCGAGTGCACGTAGAGCGCATTGTCGAGCACCGCAGGAAAATTGTGGTGGTAGGCGTTTTCGTCTCCAGCGGCTCCGACGAGGAGCGTTCCCTTGTCGTAGGCGTAGGCCGCAGCGGCGGTCGTACTGGCTGGATTGGAGAGCGCACCAATGGCTAAGTTGACCGCGACCGCGCCCGCGTCAGCCGCATAGGCAATGGCCTCGCCGGCGCGAAGCCCATCGGTCACAAACGAGTCACCGACACGAAGCGGCAGAATCGAGCAGTTTGGACAGACGCCAATCGAGCCACCGGGCGACTCTCCGATGTTCTTGCCTTCAGCAGCCGCCTCTTTCATGACACCGGTTCCGTGGGTGCCGAAGCCGTCATCCCAGTCGTTGAAGGCGTCGTTGTCGTTGCCGAAAAAGTCCCACCCGGAGATGTCGTCGGCGTGCCCATTCCCGTCGTTGTCGACACCGTCCCACTCGGGGCCGAAGCTGGTGTAGATCAGGTCGGATGGGTCCAGAACATCATCGAAAGTGTCTCGGCCCGCTGCAGGGTCCACGCGCGGATCATGGGCCCAATCACGGATGTTGGTGAGTCCGTTGCCGTCACAGTCATGCTCCGCACTCGTCGAGCCATCTCCACAGATCGGCTCTGGGAGCTCTCCCACGTTGATGTAGAGCTTGTTGACAATGTCTCCGCTGCCCCACTCCACGCCGCTGTCTGCAACCGCGAGGATGACATCCCAGCGCCCCGTCGTCACCTCCCAGGCGGCGTTCGCGGCGATGCCACTTCCCAGCTCAAGCTCCGCCTCCCGAACCGAGAGCAAGGCGTTGTCCGAAGCGTCGTTCTCGAACCGCCGTGAACAGGTCAACGCGATGGCCCGGCTGGGACGGCTCGCCCTCTACATGGAGAAGCTGGACGCGGCCCGCGCCGCGCTCGACG
>CAZKOI010000340.1:0-4070 GCA_964554315.1 uncultured Enterobacterales bacterium
CTTGGCGGTGACCAAGGTCCGGAACTCGCCCTGAGGCAGCACAACCAGCTGGCGAAATTGGTCGGGGCCGTATCCCAGTCGCCGCTCAATGGCTTCGTTCACCTGCTTCGGTCCATCCGCCAAGAGGATCTCCCCGGCGGAGGTATGCTCGTACAGTTCGGCAGACGCCTTCTCGCTCGTCAATCCCTCGCCGCGTTGCTTTGGCCGTTGTTGCTCGGGGGCACGCCGCACGCGGAAGACGGCGCCCTTGAGCCGAAAGGACAGCTCGACGAACGTAGCGAGGTGGGGCACCGCATGGTGAGATCGGAAGGCTTTTGCTGCGCGCTCGGATCCGCTCGCAGTTCCAAAGAGCGCGAAGCAGAGGCCATCGAGGATGGCCGACTTTCCTGCACCTGTGGCGCCGGCGACCAAGAAGAGGCTGTGGTGACCAAGCTCTTGGAAGTCGATAGTCTCGGTCTCGGCATACGGACCAAACGCACACAATTCGAGGCGAAGAGGTCTCACGGAGTCTGTTCTCCAGTGGACGTAGACGCATAGATCTCATCGAGCACAGCGCGCTCATTTTCGGACAAGGGCTCTCCCATGAGGGCCTCGAAGAAGCTCTCGAACAGCGCTATTGTGCTGAGGGTTCGGTGGTCACCACCGGCGAGCTGAGAGGCATGAACCTGAGCTGCAAAAGTCCGCTCGACATGGACGGCGTTCGGCCAGCGCTCTCGGAGGCGCTGCATCGCGCTGTGAACCGGACCCTTGTCGGTCAGTCGGGCGACGACAAGATCGAGCGGGCGGGCGGCGCTGGGCTCGGAGAGGAGTGCGTCGATGGTTCCCTCAACCAAGACCAGGTCACGGGTCGGCGTAATGGCCACTCGATCGACCGCAACGTTTCCTTTTTCTCCGAGCTCAATGCGGGTGAAGGACTTCTCGTAGCCGCACTCGGAGATGGAGTAGCGAAGCGGTGACCCGGAGTAGCAGATGTGTTCCGCAGCTACGGCTTGAGGCCGGTGAAGGTGGCCCAAGGCGACATAGTCGAACCCGGCGAATGTGCTGGCGTCGACGGTGTCCAGCCCACCGATGCACAGGGGACGCTCGGAGTCGCTCTCCAGGCCACCGGTCACGAAGGCGTGGGTGACGAGCACTCGTCGCTCGCAGGGGGCGCTGTTGGAGAGATGCTGGACGATCGCCCGGTGAGCCGAGTCCTGATCGCGGACGCTATCGTCGTCGGTGAACATGCGGACGCGAGCAGGCTCGAGATAGGGAACACCAAAGATCTGGATGGCGCCGTGCGCGTCGTGGATGACAAGGGGTGTCTGCACGCGGTCGAGTCCGGCGACGATGTGGAGCTGCTCACCGAGGAGGCGCGCGCCGAAGCCGAGGCGGTCAGCACTGTCATGGTTGCCGGGGATGAGGACCACGGGCACCCCGAGGTCGCGGACGACCTCGGTGAGAAAGGTATCGAGCACCTCAACCGCTTCGGCGGGTGGCACGGCCCGATCGAAGACATCGCCAGCGATGAGCAGCGCGTCGGCGGACTCGTCGATGAGGACTTGCTTGAGCTGGGTCAGGACCTCGACTTGGTCGGCCAGAAGGCGCTCTCCGTAGAGCATGCGACCCAAGTGGAGATCGGCGGTGTGGATGAGGACGGCCATGGGCCTTGTTTATGCGGGCGTTGCCGAAGAGGCACAGGGTATTGCGGACGTATTGTGTCCGCGGCAGCCTCAGGCAGACCGGCGTCCGCAGAACGCCTCGGCCACGAGCTGGTCGTCCCACACCAGATCGCGGATGACCTCGAGGTTAGCCCCGCGAAGCGCGTCGATGTACGTCATCGTCGAGAACAGACCCATGGTGTGCTGCTCATGGACCACCCTCACCGAGTGGTCCTTGTCTCGGAGCAGGAGGCACATCTCGACTTGGTAGGTGTCGTCGCTCGGATCAGCGTCCCAGTGCCACTCCATGAGTTGAGCGGCAGGAACACCTGTGGTTCCACCGCTCAGTGTCTGCTCTTCGAAGGTCTCTTTGAGGACGTCGGGCATCATCAAGAAGACACCGCCGGGGCGCAGGTGCGCGGCGGCAGTCTGGACGGCGGCAAACAGATCGGCCCTGGAGGTGAGGTACATCACGGCGTCATGCAGGAGGACAGCATCGAAGGTCTCGCCGAGGCGCATGCTGCGCATGTCTCCCTCCAGGACCCGACGACCCGGGTTGTGTTGCGCAGCCAGGTTCACCATTTTGGATGAGATGTCCGTGAGCACGACCTCGCGGTCGCTGTCGATGTGGCTCGCCAGCATGCCCCCACCCGATCCCAATTCCAGGATGCGCAGCGCGGTGCCCCCGAGCACGCCGTCGAGCAGCGACAGGATGTGCTCGGCCTCCGCCGCGTGGCTCTCTCTCTCGCTCAGCAGAGGCCACCACTCCGCGAGGTCGGTGTAGAGGCGGTGAGTCACTGGCGGTGGATGCTGTAGGCGTGGTTGCCCAGGTACTTCACCCAGTTGTAGCTCCGCTCGATGATGCGCTTCGAGTACTTCTCGCTGAAGCCCGGGCCGTAGTCGTAGGTCAACTCGTCGCTTCCGCCTTCATAGATGGAGTCGCGGACATAGAAGACGCCCTTGTCCGTGCACGGTCCGATGTCCTCCATGTGGGCCTCGATGCGCTGGGTGTAGCCCCCTGCGCCCTCCGAGTTGAAGTGATCCATGGAGGACTCGACCATAGGGCAGCCGCCGGTCGAGATGGTGTCGTCGTAGCCGACGATGAGGTCCGCGTGCCAGTACAGGTAGTGGTTGTAGATAACGACCACGGGCGCGCGTCGAGTGCGAAGCATGTACTTGATCTTCTCGACGTCTTCGTCGTCCATCAGGCCCACATTCCACTGCGATGAGCTGCTCCTTGCAGGGTCGGTGAACGCCACGGTCCGCTCGACATCAGGAGTATCCACCATCATGGCTTCCCAGCCCTCGGGTCGCTCATCGAACCAGTTGTAGGAGCAGCTGTAGTAGGCGCCGTCGTCTCCAGCGTTGCACGGGACCAAGCTGCCCGAGGCCGTCTCGCGAACGTACCCAGCGGTGAAGGGGTAGTCCCGGTTGAGCAAGGAGCCTCCGAGGTGGTTGTAGGTGTAGACCGTGTCGGTGAGCCAGTAGCGGATGGTCGAGCTTGGAACGTCTTGGTAGGCCGACATCAGGAAGCGCTCTGAGAGGTCGGTGTCGCCGTCGTAGGTTGGGTCACCGAGGTCGGCGTGCTGATGGAGCAGCAGCTCGAGCGCGCCGGTCGTGGTCATGAACAAGCAACTCCCGGCGTCATATTGATTGGGGCTGGCCAGCACGTAGTCGATGAGCGTGCGGTCAGACTGTCCATAGGTGTCTTGGTCGACTGGACCCGGCTTGGGCGAGACGCTGAGCGCCAGGGTGACCACCGGCTCAGGCCTGTGACCATCGTAGGCCTCCGGCGGCGCGAGCTTAACGCCGAGGGCATAGCTGCACGCCTCTCCGGCCTCACACAGCCAAGCCGTTGCCCCGTCGGTGTGGCCGATCGGAGTTTGCGCGCCCGCCTGGCTCAGGATCAGCCGGCCGTCCTCCGCTCGAACTGTCCCGCTGAACTCGAGACGAACGGGGAAGAGCTTGTCCGCCATCATTAGGTCGAAGTCCACCTCGCCGGTGGGGCCGAAGCGCGGACTGAGCGTTGCGGTGTCGACGTCAAGCGGTGCGACGACACCCCCAGACATTCGGGCCGAGCTGCTGCGTTGGTTCTGATGGTAGACATCCGCGCCCAGGCTGGCGATCGCCTCGATGGGCGTGGCGTCCGAGAGGGCGTTGTGCTCGATCGTGAGCCATCGGAGTTGGGTCAGGCTGTCGATGGGGCTGGCGTCCTCGATGCGGTTACCGTCGAGGTTCAGCCACTCCAGCTCGGGCAGGCTGGCCACGGCGCTGATGGAGCGGACGTCGTTCTGGGACACGCTGAGGCGCTCGAGGTTCGTCAGTGTCGCTAGCGGACGGATGTCGGTGATGTCGTTGTTGCCGAGCTCGAGCCACCGAAGACCGGTGAGAGGACTGAGCGCCGACACGTCGTTGATGTTGTTTTCCCAG
>CAZKOI010000341.1:0-4052 GCA_964554315.1 uncultured Enterobacterales bacterium
GTGCTCTGGCACATGGTGGTGGGGGGATGGGCCTTCGGTACCGTGTTCATGGCCACCGACCCCGTGACCTCGGCGTTTACCGAGAAGGGCAAGCTGATCTACGGCTTCGGCATTGGCGTGATGGTGGTCTTGGTACGGGTCGTCAACCCGGCCTACCCCGAGGGCATGATGCTTGCGATCCTGTTCATGAACATGTTCGCTCCCTTCATCGATCACTTCTTCGTGCAGGCGAACATCAAGCGGAGGATTGCCCGCAATGCGTAGTACTCAGTACATCATCGGCTTCGCCGCCGCGATCTGCCTGGTGTGTGGAATTGTCGTCGCCGGCTCGGCCGAGTCGCTGAAGGAGCGGCAAGAAATCAACAAGCAGCTCGACCAAAAGAAGAAGGTCTTGGGTGTGGTCAGCCTGTACGAGGCTGGCGAGGAGCTGACGCCTGATCAGATCAATCAGCGCTTCGCAGACAACATCCAAGCGAAGCTGGTCGACCTCGCCACGGGTCAGTACGTCGATGCCTCAGCCGAGGACATCGCCGCCTTCGACCAGCGCAAGGCCCGCCAGGATCCTGCACGCAGCGCCGCCGCTGAGGCCAACGCGGCCCAGGTCGCTCGGGTGCCCAATCAGGCGCTGGTTTACCTCAAGGTCAAGGACGGTGCTGTCCAGAACCTCGTGCTGCCCATCGAGGGGAAGGGTCTATGGTCAACGCTCTACGGGTACCTCGCGCTCGAGAGCGACACCAACACCATCGCTGGCATCACCTTCTACGAGCACGGCGAGACGCCGGGGCTCGGCGGGGAGGTCGAGAACCCGAATTGGCAGGCGCTCTGGCCGGGCCGGAAGGCGTTTGATGAGTCCTGGGTTCCAAAGATTGCTGTAAAGAAGGGAGCGGCTGGCGAGGTGTCGATAGATCCTCACAACGTCGACGGCCTCTCGGGGGCCACGATCACGAGTCGCGGCGTCGGTAGTCTGCTCCAGTTCTGGCTCGCGAATGAGCGCTTCGGCGCCTACCTGGCCAACTTCAGAAACCAGACGCTCAAGGGAGGGCAGGGCTGATGGCAAAGACCAAAGAAGTCATCCTCGATCCGCTGTTCAATAACAACCCCATCGCCGTCCAGGTGCTCGGGATTTGCTCGGCACTGGCGGTGACCACCAAGCTGGAGACCTCCATTGTGATGTCCTTGGCGGTGATCGCGGTGATGGTCGGCTCCAACGTGGCGGTTGCCGCCATTCGAACGCTCATCCCGCCGAGCATTCGCATCATCGTACAGCTCACCATCATCGCGTCGCTCGTCATCGTGACGGACCAGATTCTGAAGGCCTTCGTCTTCGACATCTCGAAGCAGCTCTCGGTGTTCGTCGGGCTCATCATTACGAACTGCATCGTGATGGGTCGGGCGGAGGCCTACGCGATGCAGAACGGTGCGGCCTCCTCCGCGGCCGACGCCATCGGCAACGGCCTGGGATACGCCATCGTGCTGCTGGTAGTCGGCTTCTTTCGGGAGCTGTTTGGGTCCGGCAAGCTGCTCGGCGTGTCGGTCTTTCCGCTCGTGAGTGAAGGGGGCTGGTACCAGCCGAACGGCTTGATGGTGCTGGCACCCGGTGCCTTCTTCTTGATCGGTATCTTCATCTGGGTCCTGCGCTGGCGACGTCCCGCGTTGGTCACTGCGGACTAAAGGGGGGACTCATGGAAGAGCTTCTCAGTCTTTTTGTGAAGGCCGTCTTTGTCGAGAACATGGCCTTGGCCTTCTTCCTCGGGATGTGCTCATTCTTGGCCGTCTCAAAGAAGGTCGAGACCGCCATGGGGCTTGGCGCGGCGGTCGTCTTCGTCTTGGTCGTCACCACGCCGCTCAACAACCTCATCTACAATGGGTTCCTCAAGGAAGGGGCGCTGGCGTGGGTTCATCCGAGCTTCGAGTCGGTCAACCTGGACTTCCTCAACTTCCTGACGTTCATTGCGACGATCGCTGCAACCGTCCAGGTCGTCGAGATGGCGCTGGACCGATTCATGCCCGGTCTGTACAACGCGCTCGGCGTGTTCCTGCCGCTCATCGCGGTGAACTGCGCGATTCTCGGCTCGTCGCTCTTTATGGTGGAGCGCGACTACGGGCTCGTTGAGAGCACCGTCTTCGGGATGGGGTCTGGCGTCGGGTTCTTGCTCGCGATCGTGGCGCTCGCAGCCATTCGCGAGAAGATGCGGTACTCCAACGTGCCGCCCGCGCTGCGAGGCCTCGGCATCACCTTCATCGTCACTGGCCTGATGTCGATTGCATTCATGGCCTTTGCCGGCATTCAGCTCTGAGTCAGGGGGAACAATGACAACGATTCTGACCGCCCTCGGCGTCTTCATCCTGACCATCGTCGGCTTGGTGGTTGTCCTCATGGTCGCGCGGAAAAAGCTCGTGCCATCGGGCAACGTCAAAATCTTCATCAACGACGACGACAGCAACACCATCGAGACGCAGGCGGGCAGCACGCTGCTCAACACGCTGAGCGCCCAAGGGATCTTCATCCCGTCGGCTTGCGGTGGCAAGGGCACCTGTGGCGTCTGCAAGGTTCACGTCCACGATGGTGGTGGTGCGATGCTGCCAACCGAGGAGAGCCACATCAGCCGCGGGGAGGCGCGCGAGGGGTGTCGCCTCAGCTGCCAGGTGAAGGTGAAGCAAGACATGAAGATCGAGCTTGAGGCCGAGATCTTCAGCGTTCGCAAGTGGACCTGCAAGGTCCGCTCGAACCACAACGTCGCGACCTTCATTAAGGAACTGGTGCTTGAACTTCCCGAGGGGGAAGAGGTGCCGTTCCGCGCGGGTGGGTACATTCAGATCGAGTGTCCGCCCCACGTGGCCAAGTACCAGGACTTTGACGTTGAGGATGAATACCGTGGCGACTGGGACAAGTTTGGCATGTGGCACTTTGTGTCAGACGTCAAAGAGACGGTCGTCCGTGCCTACTCGATGGCGAACTACCCGGAAGAGAAGGGCATCATCATGCTGAACGTTCGGATCGCCAGCCCCCCGTGGGACCGCGCCAAGAACGGCTGGGCTGATGTGCCGCCGGGCATCATGTCGAGCTACATCTTCAACCTCAAGCCCGGCGATGAGGTGGTCATCTCTGGCCCGTTCGGCGAGTTCTTTGCCAAGGAAACGGACTCCGAGATGGTGTTCATTGGCGGCGGTGCCGGTATGGCCCCGATGCGATCCCACATCTTCGACCAGTTTCGTCGCATCAAGACCGACCGCAAGGTCAGCTTTTGGTACGGTGCGCGCTCACTCCGAGAGGCGTTCTACACCGACCACTTCGACACCATCGCTGAGGAGAATGCCAACTTCGAGTGGCACCTCGCGCTCAGCGAGCCGCTCGAGGAGGACAACTGGACGGGGCACGTCGGGTTCATCCACCAAGTCGTCCTTGAGAACTACCTCAAGGACCACGAGTCGCCCGAGGATGTCGAGTTCTACATGTGCGGTCCGCCCATGATGAACCAGGCTGTCATCAACATGCTTGAGGACCTGGGAGTCGAGCCGGAGAACATCATGCTCGACGACTTCGGCGGCTAGGTCATGGGCCCGCGAGAGCAGGGTCCTCCGCCGCTGCGGAAGATGATACTGCCCGCCCTCTTTGTGGGCGGGCTGTTCTATGTCACCCTCACGCGTCAGCCTGACGAGCCGGCACAGACGGTCCTTGCTGGGGAGGCGCTGGGGACAACCTGGACCCTGAAAGTATCGGGGGCGCTCAGCGGCGACCGTTCTGACCAGCTGCGAGCCGCCGTGGAGCAGGCGCTCGACGATGTGGATCGCAGCATGTCGACCTATCGGGAAGACTCAGAGCTGATGGGCGTCAACCGGTCGGAGGGGATCGAGCCCGTCGCTCTGACACCCATGCTGCATCGGGTGCTCGCTGAAGCGCTGGACATTGGCTATGCGACAGGCGGCGCCTTTGATGTCACCGTCGCCCCGCTGGTCAATGCCTTCGGGTTTGGACCCGATAAGCGCAGGGTACCGCCGGACGCCCAGACGCTCGCGTCCCTCGCACCGAAGATCGGGGCAGACAAGCTCGA
>CAZKOI010000342.1:0-4048 GCA_964554315.1 uncultured Enterobacterales bacterium
GGGCTCCTGGTCTCCACGGGACGATCGTTCGCATGCTCGGGGGTCCTTCACGCCCCTTTCAACCCATCCAGGTGGGTCGTCTCACGCTCGCCGGACCCATCGGTCTCGCGGCCGGTCTCGACAAAGACGGCGAGGCCATTCCGTTCTGGCCTGCACTGGGCTTTGGCTTTGTCGAAGTCGGGACAGTCACGGCCATCGAACAACCCGGAAATCCCACACCACGGCTCTTTCGGCTGAAGCCGGAGAAGGGCCTTATCAATCGCATGGGGTTCAACAACGAGGGAAGCGCCGCGCTGGCCAATACACTCAAGGACCTGCGCCAATCTGGACGATGGCCAAGCGTGCCTGTCGGGGCGAACATCGGCAAGTCCAAGGTGACCCCCTTGGACGCCGCAAGCCAGGACTACCTGACCTCGGTCGAGCGCCTCAAGCCCTACGCCGACTACTTCACCGTGAACGTGAGCTCGCCGAATACGCCTGGACTTCGGGCTCTACAGCAATCCGACGCACTCGAGGCACTGCTCGGCGAGGTGGTTCCAGCCTGCGGAACGAGCCCTGTGTTTGTGAAGTTCTCCCCCGATCTCGCAGACGAAGACCTCGATCAGGCGGTGGAGATTGCCATTCGAACAGGTTGTACCGGCATCATCGCGACCAACACCACCAACAGTCGTCCGACAACCACCGGACGCCTGAGTGAGGGGGGAGGACTCTCGGGAGCCCCGCTCTGGGAGCTGTCGCGAGGGCGCATTGAGCGCATCCTCGCCCAAGCAGGGGGTCGGATCCCCGTTATCGGTGCGGGAGGCGTTCGCAGTGCTGCACAGGCACAAGAGCTGCTGGACCTAGGCTGCGTCGCAGTCCAGATCTACAGCGGCATGATTTTTGAAGGGCCCGGACTGATCCACCGGATCAACGATGGCCTGAGGTGATGTGGCTCTGGTTGTTGACTTGGTCCTGTGCGAAGGAGCTTCCACCGCACCTGCGCATTGATCTCGCTCCACCGCCACCGGCCGAGTACACGCTCTCGGACCTCGTTGCCCACGACCCCTTGCTTCGCCGACTCGACCCCGGGCCGGAGGGTGTCTGGCTCACCTCCGTCCACGGCGAGGTGCTGGAGGCGTGGGCGACGATCGCGAGGACACGAGATCCATCATCAGCTCGCTGGAACGAGCTGGCAGCAAGACACCCCAACTCCCTGGCGGTACCCCTCGCGCGAGGCGGACAGCTCGCCGGTCTCGAAGGGACCCTCGGCCACCCCCCACAGGAACGGCCGATGTTGATTGCAGAGTGGCTTGGCCTCACCCGAGTGGGCGTACAGCCGGCAACCCAGCGACCGTCGGATCACCTCGACTGGCTGGGTGGAGCGTCCGCTGAAGAGCAACTCGAGAGGGCCATCCATCTCGGACGGCGCGCAGTGCTTCGCGGCTGGCTGGCCGGGCCCGGTGTGCCGCTATCCGATGTCGCCTCTGCCCTAGAAGGCCCCACCTACACAGGCCTGGCGGCAAGCCCACTGGGACAAATCATTCTTGCCCGCGCAGAAGGAAAGACAGACCTCTCCGGCACAGGAAAGCGCCTGGCGTGGGAGGCGACAGACCATGCCCTCAGCTGGGTAAGCGTGGACGGCCGCGCCCGACGTCGGGACGTGCACGTGAAGCGCCTCGAGCATCGGGAGGCTCATGAGCAGGACGTCGTTCAGTCAACGCTTCATAGAGCGCTCTCAGCGCTGGTCGCCGACGCTAGGGACGACAACTCTGCGGGTATGGCCATCGTTATCAGCGAAGCGGCCCGGCTCAGTGACTCCTGCGGGGATCCTCCTTGCGAGGGCGTCGATCGTGTGAGGAGCATCCGGTCTGCAGCGGGCTGGGGCCCTGAGGCGGAGGCATTGGCTTTGGTCTGGCAGGTGATTGCACTCAAGCGTGCGCACGACGCGCTTGCCGCCTCATTGGACAAGCCCATTCTGCACCGCCGACTTCCCGGTGTGGTTGAAGCGCTCTCCGGTGTCGAAGGCCTGCCAACTCCGCTGCCGCTGATGCGACATCGAGTCGCGTCTCCGGTGCTGATGGCTGGCCTATCGTCGCTTGCCTCAGGAGCAGCCACCACAGACCCCGATGCGACCCTCGCTGCGATCCGCGCCCGCACGCTCCTGACGTGCCAGCAGGCCCTCCAAACAACCGTTCCGACATCGACTCAGGTGACCATCCGTCGGCTAATGAAACAGCTCGAAGGGGCCAAGACTCGACCGTGATCGTCTCGATTAACTCTCCTTCGTTCACACTCGCCTTGACACCCCTCCGGCATTGGTTAAAAACGCTGCCGCTGCGGGAGTAGCTCAGTTGGTAGAGCATCAGCTTGCCATGCTGGATGTCGCGGGTTCGAATCCCGTCTCCCGCTCCACTTAAACGCCGGCCTCACAGGTCGGCGTTTTTACTTGGATCCCCCGCACGCCCATCAATGAACGTCCGTCCCTTCCACTCGGTCTTCATCACAAACATCGAGCGAAGCAAAATCCAACAGAGCAAGAGGTTCGCGACGATGTGTAGCGGAGCCGCCCAGCCTCGTCGTCCGTCCCTCAGCTCGAGACGGTACCGAAACAGCACCTGGAGAGCACACACCAGCGCGCTCAAGCCGATCCAGAGCCACTGGGGTACGCCCCAACCTAGGAGAAGGCGAGCGCTGGTGCCGGCCAAGAAGACAACCCAAGGCAGCAGACCACCCACAGCAATAAAGAGCGCCGCGCCCAGGGCAACGCTGGGTCGCCTGCCCATGCCCTCGTAGAGATTCTTGGTGTATCCATCCACGATCTCCCGCAATGAGCGGTAGAGCCGGACCGAGAAGGCCCACGGCGCCACCCTCATCCCGAGCCTGTGTCCTCGAGCCTTCATTCGCTGAGCGAATCTCACATCTTCGAGGACTTCGTCCCGCACACACCCATGGCCATCGATCGCATCGTAGGTGTTTCGCTCAACGGCAATAAACTGTCCGTTGGCAAACGCCTCAGGACGGCCAGGATCGTTCGCGGCATCGAGGTCCACAGCGCCACGGATCAGCCAGCCAACGGCAGGGATCAGGACCTCCTCCCAGAAGCTCAGCAACTCCCACGACCCAAACAGACTCAGGAGCCTGAGATCTTCACGGACCATCACCTGGACCACGGCTGAGACCGTGTCTGGTGAGAGCCGCACATCGGCATCTACAAAGCAGATGATCTGGCCTCGGGCCTCTCCCGCAGCACGCCGACAGGCCCAAGGCTTTCCGGCCCATCCCGGTGGTGGCTCAGCGCCGCTGATGACCACCAGCCGTGGGTCGCCGGATCCGGCCTGGCGGGCCTGCTCGGCTGTATCATCCGAAGACCTGTCATCGACAACGACCACCTCGAAGTGAGGCCAGGTCGTCTCCAAGGCCGCACGAACGCAGGCCCCGATGTTCTCCGCCTCATCCCGCGCAGGGATGCAGATACTCACCATTATCTCTTGGGTGAATGACTCCTTCGGATCGGGTCGCTCCAGTCGCCAGCGCTCACCCCAGCGCTGTGTGCCCAGAATCAGAGCCGTCCAAACGAGCAACAGCAGCCCAAAGTATCCGCCAAGAAGCAGGAGCGTGGTGCCGGCGGCGCTTCCGATCAAGCGTTCTCCAGCGATCCGTCGACCACGACCGCGAGACCTTCGACTCCGTCCGGAATCCGAAGCACCGTACTGCTGGGCCCCGCAACTACCGTGACCCCCGCCGGAATGCTGCGACCCGCAGCGACCTGTACACCCGCACCCACCGTCGCACCCTCTCCGATGCAGCAACCCGCCATGTCGAGAGGCGCGGGGTGACGGTCTCCGTTCGCGATCACCTGGACGCCACCGCCAAAGGACACGTCCATCAGGACACCGGTTCGCTTCAGTGCAGCACGGTGGCCGAGCGTTCCAAGCTGCATCAGTCCGCCGACGGCCGCCGACCGGCCCAGCGTCGAGAACTTCACCATGGCCTGGCGTTGAACCCGGGCGCCCGCGTCCAGCACCATGTCCTTGATCTCACCCGGCGTCGGCGCCGTGAACCGGCAAAC
>CAZKOI010000343.1:0-1422 GCA_964554315.1 uncultured Enterobacterales bacterium
TTGCCCCAGTGTATCCATCCGACTGATCGCCCTCGACACCTCACCCAGGAGCTCGGGCCGACTGTAAAGCATCATCGTGTCGACCAAGACTAAGCCGGCAAGTGCATCAGGATCCATCGGCCCGGCGCCGACCGCGGAGAGATACAGGCGACGGACCTTGTCCAAGTCCTGCATTCGCGAGGTCCATAGCAGCGCGCGAGCTTGAGTCAGCGCCACTCCGCTCTGGTCCTTCTTCTGTGCGTCGACCCAATCACTGTGAGGGATCGCCTCGGGTACCGGGATGGGTTCATACACCGTGGGCACCTTCAAGATCCTGGTCGTGCGCTCATACTGACCTTCCAAGAACACCATGGTCGCCTCGGGCAAGACGAGCAAACGGCTGTTCGTGGAGTACCAAATTGCGCCGCCAGAGACGGCAGCAAGGGCGATCGCGAAGGTGGTCCGTCCGACCGTGCGAAGCCGGGCCCGAAGGGCGATCGACGACCACTCCTTCTGAAGCATCAGAATCTCACGTTCGTGAACACTCCCCGGGATGAAGCACCCCCTAAAATCCGGGTGGTCCGCGAGCGCCTTGGCCTCGCCGCCAATGGCGCTCACACGACTGTCCGGCCCATAGCGACCCCGGGCAATCCCCGTGAGTACAGCCCGGTGTCCCATCGGGCCCTTTGGGCGCGCCGCGGATGTCTCCGCCACCATCCACTCGGGCTCTAGGGAGCGGTCACCCTCGCCGCGCGCACGACAATTCGCGCAGATGGGAACCATCTGACGTCCAAGGGCGACCGTCGCCGCGCCACACGCATAGCAGAATTGTCCAGCCACACGCTATCTTACAACGGTCGCCTCCTAATGTCGGAAGTGGCGACTACCAGTAAAGACCATGGCAGCGTTCGCTTCATTCGCCGCCTCGACGACGGCCTCATCTCGGATTGAGCCGCCGGGCTGAATTACTGCCGCAATTCCTGCCCCAACGGCCGCGAGTACACCGTCCGGAAAGGGGAAAAAGGCGTCGGAAGCAAGGACTGAACCCTCCACAGGACGAGTGGCCTTTCCGATGGCCAAGCGGACGGAGTCAATCCGAGACATCTGACCCGCGCCGACTCCGTTGAGCACAAACCCACCGTCCTCAGCCCGTGCGAGGACGATTGCATTTGACTTCACGTGCTGAACCACTCCCCAAG
The DNA here is from genome assembly GCA_964554315.1 of uncultured Enterobacterales bacterium. Taxonomy (GTDB): domain Bacteria; phylum Myxococcota_A; class UBA796; order UBA796; family UBA796; genus UBA796. Next base: position 1,179 of record CAZKOI010000343.1, read on the forward strand.
CAAAGTGAAGCGCACCCTCCTCCGCGGCTGTAGGCTCCCGCGTGGTGGGAACCGACCATCCGTACTCTGCATTCAAATCCCAATCCTGGAACAGCCAGCCCCCCTGCACCCGTCGCGCATCCGAGCCTGGGGCGCTGGAGCGCGCCCAGTCGGTAGGTAGCTCCATGACTCGAAGGTTCTCCTTTGCAGCAAGTAGCTCCCTCGCCCCCTCTGTAAATCCAGGTGCAGCAACAACCTCAAAGAA
>CAZKOI010000343.1:1432-4020 GCA_964554315.1 uncultured Enterobacterales bacterium
CCACCATAGGCAGACACGGGGTCCGCCGACAGCGCAAGCAAGAAAGCCTCCTCGGGTCCAGAGGGATGGACGGCCGCTCCGCACGGATTCATGTGCTTGGTCACCACGCACGCTGGGTCATCAAAATGAAACACCGCACGAAGGGTCGCGTCGAGGTCCGCCAGATTATTGAAGCTCAACTCCTTCCCTTGCAGCTGCACAACTCTCGCGAGAGAACGTCCACCCGATCCAGGCTCGGCGTAAAAGGCCGCCCGCTGGTGAGGATTTTCGCCGTACCGAAGCGACTGCTCGAGACGAATCGGCACGGCACCCTCGGTCAACGCACCATCCTGGACTCTCTCGCCGAGCCACTCGCTAATGATGGCGTCATAGCACGCAGTGTGCCGAAAGGCCTTGAGTGCAAGCGCCCGTCGCGTGTCGAGATCGACGTGGCCCGCCGACAACTGCAGTAACGCCATCTCGTAGTCTTTAGGGTCGGTCAGAACGACCACGTCAGCATGGTTTTTCGCCGCCGACCGAACCATCGAGGGCCCGCCGATGTCGATCTGCTCGATCACCTCAGCATCGGACACCCCCTCTCGTCCCATCGTCTCCTCGAAGGGGTAGAGATTGCAGACGACGACGTCAATCCATGAAATCCCATTGACCCCGGCTTCATGATCGTCGACACCCCGCCTACCCAGAATCCCCCCGTGTACCCTGGGGTGAAGTGTCTTCACTCTGCCGTTCATGATTTCGGGATGCCCGGTGTGATCGCTCACTCGCACGACCCCAACGCCTGCAGCCTCTAAGGCGCTCGCAGTGCCGCCGGTCGATAATATGGTGAAGCCGAGGCGTGCGAGGCCGTTCCCCAGCTCGACGATTCCGGTCTTGTCCGAGACGGATAAAAGCGCGAAGTTACCCACGTGAATGCTCCTAGAACGGGCGCACGCGTAACCTTGGTCAGTCCTTTTCGCTGCTGTTGTTTTCGACAAGGACAATGTAGTTCATGACACGGACCTGGTGAGGACCGTCCACCACGCCGTTGACCAGAACCAAGGACCCGATCAAATCCCAGAGCCCATCCGCTGTTTCTCCGACCAACTCTAGGAGTGCGCCCGTGTTTCGGTCGTGCATCATAAGGCGCCCAGACCGGGCCTCAAGCACACCCACATGAGGCGGAACGCCATAGCCCGCATCGAGGACTTGGTACGAGTCAACGGCCATCCTGCCCCACTTGGGCTGACCCTCAACCTTGACCTTGAACCCAAGCAGCCGCTCAAGACCCTGTGAGTCGGTTGTTACCTCAAGAGGAGTAGACTCTCCGGGTGCCGTTGAGAGATAAAGCCGTCCGCCATCTTCCATGACGAGACCCGTCTGGGGCCGCTTGCTCACGCAGCCAAACAACAGAAGGGCAAAAAGGACGTTTCGGTGGCTGCCCTTTTCCCGGGTGGTGGAGGCGACAAGATTCGAACTTGCGACCCCCTGCGTGCAAAGCAGATGCTCTCCCAACTGAGCTACGCCCCCATTATTTCCCGGGTAGGTGGTGGGCTTGGGCAGACTTGAACTGCCGACCTCGCGCTTATCAGGCGCGCGCTCTAACCAGCTGAGCTACAAGCCCTAACCAAGGGCAGCCACCGAAATGGCCCACACCATTAAACCGAGGCGAAAGCCTCGTCAACCTATGATCGCCAACCAATTTTCGACACGCCACCTTCTTTGGGAAAAGAGGCGCTGATCCGAGTCTCTAGAGACCCGTATCCGTCGACCCTGTGTCGCCCTCCTCTGGCGTGTCATCGCCTGTTTCATCGTCGACGCCTTCCACATAGAGCGCCCTAGCCTCGTCATCAATGAAGCCATTTGGAACACCGTCGGCGTCCCAGCACCCTGGATCATCCGCATCAACCGCGCCGTCACCGTCGTTGTCGATGCCGTCGTAGCACTGGTCGATTCCTGCGAAATCTTCCGGATCTCGCGAGCCACGGCTCTCATTTCGATAGGGGTTGAACTCGCAATCAGGGTCCTTCCCATCGATGTAGCCATCTTCGTCATTATCGATGCCGTCTGCACAGGCCGAACTGAGCGTCCGTTGCTCGTGCTCGCCCGTTGCCCCCGTGTTTGCACACAAGGTGTCCTCCGCGTCGACATCGCCGTTGCCGTCGTTGTCGATGCCATCATTACACTCGACGCCATCGACAAAGCCGTCGTCTTCTTGCTCCTCACTGGACTCGCATCCAGGATCGGCCGCATCAGTCCAGCCATCCCCGTCATTGTCGACACCATCATTACAGGTTGTGCCGCCAAAGACCGCGTTGTCCTCAAAGATGCCCGCTCCGATACTGCAGTCAGGGTCTGCGTCATCGACCCAGCCATCGCCATCATTGTCGACATCATCGCCGCATTCGGGACTCTCGGGAGACCGGCCGTCTGCGCAGTCGCTGTCGTCAGCATCCACCCGACCATCCAGGTCGTTATCGATGCCGTCGTTGCACGTGTAATTGCCGTAGGTCCCGTTGTCTTCGTTGTCACCGCTGATGCAGTCCGGGTCCTTGGAATCCACCCAGCCGTCGCCATCGTTATCGCTGGGTGGATTCCAAGGACCCGGACTG
>CAZKOI010000344.1:0-4010 GCA_964554315.1 uncultured Enterobacterales bacterium
GTTCAACCCGAAGGTATCGACCACGCGCTTCGCGAACTCCTTGCCCAGCCCGGTGACCGCGCCCGAACCCAGGTACCGGGCCAGTCCGCGGGTGGTCCTCGGGTCCTCGACGAGCACACTCTTGACCTTGAACTGCTTGCCGTGAGTCACGTGGCTCACCCAGCGACCTGTCATCACAAGGTGCTGCCCTTCTGTGACGTGCCCGATGGGGCCTACCGCGATGATCTGCGCGCGCTCATCGGTGCGAATGCGGGCGACGGAGAAGCCTCCGTCTTCGGTCTTGAACGTAAAGCCGAGTAGCTCTCCCTCAAGACGCTCATCGAGCATCTACCGGCTGTAGACCTCGAAGCGCTCAAGGTGGTAGTGCCCCAGCGCTCGGACGATGATGCTCTTCTTTAGGTCTGCCTCAAGGGCCTCGACGCTCTCGAGCTCTTCGCCATACATGAGGTCAGCCACGTCTGGATTCACGTTTACAAACACGCTGTCTTTGTTCTTCGCCCGAGCGGTCTCACGTCGTATCTCGCGCAAGATATCGTAGACGACGGTGTGACGAGAGCGGGTGTGGCCTGTTCCGGAGCAGTACGAGCAGGGCTCCGAGATCGAGCGAACCAGGTCTTCTTGCACTCGCTTGCGCGTCATCTCCACCAGGCCGAGCTCTGAGATTTTGAGCACATTTGTGCGCGCGCGGTCCTTCTTCAGGACCTTCTCGAGGGCTTTGTTCACGCGGTCTCGGTTGGAGGCTTTCTCCATGTCGATGAAGTCCAGGACGATCAGGCCGCCGATGTTGCGCAGCCGGAGCTGGTGGCCGATCTCGTCGACCGCCTCCAGGTTGCACTGAGTGGTGGTGTCCTCAAGGCTGGAAGAGCCGACGAACTTGCCGGAGTTGACGTCGATCGCCGTGAGGGCCTCAGCCTGGTCAATGATCAGGTAGCCGCCGCTCTTGAGCCAGACCTTCTGTCCGAGGCTCTTGTTGAGGTCCACCTCGACACCAAAGGTATCGAAGACGGGGTCGGGTCCGCGATACTGCTGGACCCGATCCTTGAGGTCGGGCATGAGCCGCGAGACGAAGCCGGAGACCTGTTCATAGATCTTCGTGTCGTCGATGACCATTCGATCGACGTCTGCAGTGAAGCCGTCCCGAACCAGCCGGACCACGAGGTTCTGCTCTCGATGAATGCAGCTGGGCGCCTTCTTGTCGACTTGGTTTGCCTTGATCGTGTCCCACGTGTCGATCAGGTAGTCCATGTCTTGCTTGAGTGCGCTCGTGGGCTTGCCCGCACATACGGTCCGAACGATGAATCCAGCGCCCTTGGGGCGATGCTTCTTCACGAAGTCTCGGAGCTTCTTACGCTCCTTGTCGCGCCCAATACGGCGGCTGATTCCGAGGTGATTGACGGTCGGCATGAAGACCATGTAGCGGCCCGGGAGCGTGATGTGGGTGGTCACCCTCGCTCCCTTGGTGCTGATGGGGTCCTTGGCGACCTGGACCAAGACTTCCTGACCTTCCTTGATCAGGTCTTGAATCGGTGGGTGGCCGTTCTTGGGGCGAGCGCGAGGCGTTGACTCAGCGATGGTGGCATCGGGGTTGTCATCAATGTCGAGGTCGTCGTCTTCGCCGTCCTTGTTGGCAAACTCCGGGTAGATGTCTCCCGCATAGAGGAAGGCTGCGCGCTCGAGGCCGATGTCGACAAAGGCGGCCTGCATGCCCGGGAGCACGCGAACGACACGCCCGAGATAGACGTTTCCGACGTAGCTCTCAGAGCTGCCGCGATCGATGTGGATTTCGGCCAGCCGGCCCTCTTCGATAAGGGCTACTCGCGTCTCTCTCCCCGTCTTATTGACGATGATTTCTGTACCCAAGGTAAACTCCATTGGCTGAGCCGTTCGCTGAGTGCCACGGTCGGCGATGGCTCGACACCGCGCGCCGCAGGGGCGGAGGTGGAACCATCGACATGGGCCGTGGCGACGCTCGCAGCGAACGCAGCCGGTTGTATTGAGGGGAGGTGTGGTACCTCTCCATGTGGAAACAAGTGATGCATTAAATCTTTGGTGGCGCTCGGTCGGCGCGGACTTGAACACCTTCTCGCACGATTTGGTCCGATCGTCAACGCACCGATGCGGACCGTAGACGGTTCTCGCCTCCTGTGTGTCTTGGAGGAGTCGCTCGTCAATACCGGGAAGGGTGGCGCCGAAGGAGCGCGAATTTTAAATATCGACCTTCAGGATGGCCCATCGCAACCGGGTGATCGGGGGGCTCGGCCGCTCGCCAGAGCCACGACCACCGAGCCGTCCGCCCCACGCCCTCTCGCACGCTCTGCTCCCATCGATCCCAGCTCAGGCGAGCGGTGCACGAGGCCGAGGCTAAGAGACCGCCTGGGCGAACCATAGTTGCCGAGCGCTGGGCCAGATCTCGGTACACCCGCCGCGCATTTTCGTCCGCTGCCTTGCCATGGGTGAGGCTAGGGGGATCGCAGATGACGACGTCCGCGGGGTGGTCGGGTGTCCACTTAAAGACGTCAGCGGCCACAAAGCGATGGAGGGAAGGGTCGAGTCCGTTGAGGCGGAAGTTCTCGCGGGCATCCTCGAGGGCTCCCTCTGCGATGTCGACGCTCGTCACGTGCTTGGCGCCGCCCGCGGCAGCGTGCACAGAGAAGCCGCCGTTGTATGCGAACAGGTTGATGAGCGTGGCCCCTGCGCTGTGTCTGGCCATGCGGATGCGGTGCTCGCGTTGGTCGAGGAAGAGCCCGGTCTTCTGCCCTGTCAGCGGGCGCGCGATGAACCGCAGGCCGGCTTCACGAACCACGATAGGTTCCCGCGCCTCGGGCCCATAGAGGGTCTCGGCCCCCTCGCTTCCATCCACCCTGCGTACCCCCAGTCGACGGATGACGGTGGAGACCTCGTCTCGCTGGCTGAGACAATCCACGATGGTGCCGAGGTGAGGAACCCAGGCTTGGCTGTAGAGGCGAACCACCCATGTGTCGCTGTAGCGATCCACAATGAGGCCACTGAGCCCGTCCCCCTCTCCGTTCACCACGCGATAGGCGTCCGTCTCGTGTGGGATGAGGGTCGAACGCGCCTCGGCCGCGTCGTTCAAGCGACGGGTAATGAGTGCAGGAAGGGGCTCGGGGTGTCGCTCAAGAACCCGAACCGCGATGGGGCCGTCGTCGGCTAGCCCAAAGCCGATGCGCTTCCCTCGGTGGTCGATCAGTTGAACGGGATAGCCCGGCGGAGGCAGGGCGTTGGGGTCAGCCAGGCCGCTGGTGTAGACCCAAGGGTGCCCTCGCTTAAGCGGGGGTAGCGTGTCTTGCGTGACCTCAATCGGTGTCATTGGTTGCTCAATGCGCCCATCACGAAGCGGGCGAGAACGGTTGAGGCGGCTCCGTCGGTCTTGACCTCAGGGTGAAAGATGCAGCCGGCAGCGAAGCGACTGAATCGTGCGGCAGCGACGTCACCGCTGGAGGTGTAGGCGAGCACGCTCGCGCCAGAACGGGGCGCGGCAGGGGGAGGCAGCACAGCCCAGGCTCGGCACTCATGCACAGGGGTGGCGTTCTCGAGGTCCGCCATCAGGGGGTCGGACCATCCGGCGGGCGAGGGGGTGAGCGGGTATAGGCCATCCCGCTTCGTTGATGCAAGCCGAACCGGCCAGCCGTAGGCCTGAGCCATGAGCTCGAAGCCCAGACCGATGGCGAAGACAGGGCGAGACCGCGCCCACTCCGGAATGGCGGCCTGAACGCGGACCCGCCAAGGTGCGCCGTCGTTTGGCTGCCCCGGACCGCCGGTGATGATGAAGGCGTCATGACGACGGGGTCTGGGGAACTTCCCCTCGAGCGCATCGAAGGTGCTCGGCTCCGCACGGTTTGCCTCCACATGGGCTGCGATGGCCGCCACGCTGGGATGCCCGGCGGCGCCGTAGAGGTCGACGATTGCGATGCTTGCCATGGTCATCCGTTAGCCCGATCAGGACGAGACGGCTCAGTACTGAATCGCGTCCAGCATCTCGTCCCAGTGGG
>CAZKOI010000345.1:0-953 GCA_964554315.1 uncultured Enterobacterales bacterium
GCTACCACCGCGCACCCCGCTTGGGGTGGTATGGTTCAGACATTCCCTCGTAGACAGCGAAGACTGCGGCATCGTGAATATCTTCCTCATTCCATACACCTGGTTCCGGCACCTCTCGATGGCGTTCTGGTGTGCCGCATGGGGCCTTGCGGGATGGGCCGTTGTTCTCACTGTCTTCGTGAAGCTCTCGCCGTCCTGGCATCCCGCGCTCGATGGTTCGATTTTGATCAGCACGCTTGCGGGCGTCGTGTCCTTCGCCTCCATCTCGGGGGAGGCCGCGCTCCGGCGCCGTTCAATACTCCAGAGCTCCTGGAGAGTCGTTTTGTCTACAGCGCTCACCGTTGGACTGACCATGGCAGGGTATTGGTTCTGGACCGAGGTCGTGAACCGAATCATGTTCTCGGACCAGGCGGCCATCGATGCGGTGGACTCGACGCTGGTCAGCCTCCGCTACCGTGTGGGTGTGTTTGTCCTTGCTGGCCTCGCAAGTGGCTTGGGCCCGATGGTCTTGCGGAAGGGGGCCGGCTGGGTCAATCACTTGACGGGTGGGGCCGCAGCGGGGCTGGCCGGGGGCCTAGCTTGGCACTCGCTGAACTACCAAGGCCATGGTTCCGACCTGTTCTGGGCGGGTGCGGCGCTGGGCGCAGTATGGGGCTTCGTTCATGGATTGTTGGTTTGGGGCATCCCGGACGATCTGTACGCGGGCTGGATACGGGTGCTGACCTGGAATCGATACAGCCGTCGCATCCCGGTTGACGCCCTTCAGGGCGGACCCCAGGAACGCTTCGTTGGGCACTTTACCCGGGGCCTCGATCTTTTCTTGGCGCCGGACGATGGCGTGGCCGAGATGCACATATCGGTCGCGGTGGATGACCGTCACCGGTACGCGGTGAGGGGCCTGAGTCTCGCTCCCACCAAGGTCAAGCGCTTCCTTGAGCAAATCGATCTGAGGT
>CAZKOI010000345.1:963-4004 GCA_964554315.1 uncultured Enterobacterales bacterium
GGGCGCCCGGCGCCGCTGCAGACCCAGCTCAAGTCTGGGGACAGAGTGGAGATGGGCACAGACGGTCATCGCGCGGAGGTAGAATTCATAATGCTCCCGAAGGAGGAGCGGTGAGGTGGCTGCAGCTCTGTGTCCTGCTCATGGTTGGTTGTGCAGGTGATTTGACCGCCATCCCGAATACGACCACGCGGGTCGGCGAGCCGGTGACCGAGCGGGGAACGGAGCTTGACCTCAGGATCTTCTCGACGCTCTCGGAGTGTAAGAGCCAGGTAAGCCCCGATGATGTTCATCTGTGCATGCCGTACGTTGACCGTGCCAATGGCGAGGTGCGGCTCGGGTTTCAGTTTCGACTTGATGGAGAGCCCTTTCAGCTTCCACTGACGGAGGACCACATCAAGATTGGTCATCTCGGACGCGAACTCCAAGGTGGGGGCGTCAACACGGTCAAGGTGATCCCCCATGATCCGGAGCGCTCGGCACAGCTGTTTATTCTCCTCATTGATGGCTCCTCGTCGATGCGAAAGGCCAATCGGATGGAGAAGGTTCGAAAGGCGTTGATGATGCCTGAAGTCGTTCAGGCCTTCTTTCCTGACGACGTCCGGACGGGCGTGGTGGTGTTTCAATTCACGGACGGAAAGCCCGTTCCTCTCGGAGGACGGCTACAAGTCTATGAAAGCCGGAAAGCCTTCCGTCAAGCCATCCGTGACGAACTACGGGTGCGGTCCGGATATACCCACCTCTTCGATGCTATTCGGTATGCGACCGGTGAATTCCTGCAGCGTACTGACATCCAGGATCTGCTGACCCTTCATCAGATGACGCCAACGGTGGTCGCTCTAACGGATGGTTTCAACAACGTCAGACCCTCCGATACTTGCGGAGACAACGCCAATCGGCTTGAGGCGCTATTGAGTCACATCGAGTCTGTCCGGGCACCCGACAGCGGCACAGACCCGAGGCGCCGGCCAAGCGTCTACACTGTCGGGCTGGGCCGGCCGCTGAGGCCCGCCTTCAAGCTTCGAGAGGTGAAGACCACGGTCAGCCCAGGCACGCTATGTGGACCCCGCAAGGTTAACCGTCGAATCAACGGTGACCTCGAGAATCGCGGCATCGATAACGCGAGTCTTGAGTGGATCGCTCGGGTTGGCGGCGGGCAGAGCTACGTGCGCCAGGACCGCCGTGGCCTGGGTCAGGCCTTTCAGGGGGCCGCTGCGGCGCGGTACAACTGGTTCGAAGTACGCTATCGCATTCATCCGTTCTATCTGAGGCGGAGCTTTAAGACGACACTTCGGCTCATCTCCTTCGCAACCGCGGAGGCCAGCGTCGACCTCTACCCGAACGCATGGGTTGATGCTCCACCCGGAATCAAGGGTGACGGAGGCTGGTCTATTCAGAGGCCGTATCGCGCAATCTTTGTGTTGCTCATCCCGGCCTTCGGTATGCTGATTGCGTTGTCCTACTTGGGCGCTGCCGCGACCAATGCCAAGCGAGCGATGTTCATGCATGTGCGAAAGCCGCCCCGGCCAGCCGGATTCAGTCAAGCGGGGGGCGATGCCCAACGCCATGACAACGGCGAACCAGGGAGCGTGTAAGGTGCACCGAGGTAAGTACGTTGGCGGTAGCTCGGAGGTTCAGTTGAACCGGCGAGCGCGCTCGCTTAGTGTTTTAGGTGCTGAACGAGGGGAGATGGGCACGTGACCAAGACCATCGGCAACTACCAAGTCATCCGACAGCTCGGTGAGGGACACTACGGAACCGTCTATCTTGCTGTGGGTGAGGTGCCTGCACGCGGCCCGAAGCCGCCTCGTCGGCGAATTGTTGCCATCAAGACCCTCAGGGAAGACGCAGACGATGAGGCCGCTGCCCTGCTCACCCAGGAGTTTGCACTGCTGGAACAGGTCAAACACCGTGGGATCGTGCGCGTTTTCGAGTATCTGTACGACGAAAATGCCGTCGTCATGGAGTATATCCATGGGGTGTCACTGCAGGACATGCTTGATGCGCTGAATCGAAAGAACGAGCAGATCTTCACTGAGGCCGTGATTGAGATTGGAATCGAGGTCGCCGACGCCCTCTATCAGGCGTTCACCACGCCCGGCGATAATGGAAACCCGCTCCAGCTGGTCCACCGGGATCTCAAGCCGGCAAACATCATGCTGACTCCGCAGGGTGAGGTGAAGGTCCTCGACTTCGGTTTGGCTCGGGTAGACAACGCCGACTTCGCGAGAGACAACGCGGATCGCATCCGAGGAACGCCCATCTACATGGCGCCCGAGCAGGCACGAGGGGAAGAAATTGGTCATGCGACCGATCTCTTTGCCTTGGGTTTGATCATCTACGAGTTGCTCATGAAGCAAGCCGCCTATCGTGTCTCGATGGACGCGCCGGATCCGGTCGAGGCCGTGTTTCAAGCCATCGAGAGCGGTGACGTCCATCAACAGTGTGGCGAGCTTGAGCGGAGACTACCGGGGCTGGGCCCCATCGTGACCCGGTTGCTTCAGTCTAGACCTCTCGACCGTTTCCAAAACGGCCAAGATCTGCTCGTGGCCCTGCGCGGGCAGCTCTACCGAGACCGAGGGGTCTACCTCAACGAGTTCTGTGAGTTCTTCTTCGGGCCCATCATGGCCATCGACAAGGCGCCCTCTGTGGAGGACTTTGCCGACCTTGGGCCCACGAGGAGACGTGTGGAGAGGCCTGCATCAGCACCGGCTACCGACGGAAGGCGGAAGCGGATGTCCATCGGTGAGCGCCTGCAGGCCTCTATGTCGATGGATGCAAAGGCCCAGCGGACACTGGGAATAGGGGGCGATGGGCCGGCTCGAAGGCCAGAAGCCCGTCCCACGTCCTCAGGCTCTCGCTCGGAGACCTTTGAGCCCGCTAAAGGGCCAGCACCTGCATCCCAACGTAAGGTCGTGGGTCAGCGGCGACCGGACGAGACAGGCATGATTCAGATGTCGCCGGTCGGCGAAGCCGAGGCTGACCTTCGAGAGATTCAGGGCGACCCCAACTCTACGCAGATGATCGCACTCAAGATTCCAAAG
>CAZKOI010000346.1:0-3978 GCA_964554315.1 uncultured Enterobacterales bacterium
CACCCGCATCGCTCGCTCCACCTCGATGGTGAAGTCCACGTGCCCGGGGGTGTCGACAATCTGGATGAGGTGATCCTTCCAGGGGCACTGGGTGACAGCGGAGGTGATCGTGATCCCGTGAGCTTGCTCCTCCGCCATGTAGTCCATGTGGGCGGCCCCATCGTGGACTTCACCAATCTTGTGGTTTGCGCCCGTGTAGAAGAGGACCCGCTCGGTGAGGGTGGTCTTTCCCGCATCAATGTGTGCGGCAATGCCGATGTTTCGAACGGTTTGGCTGTTGTACTTGGTCACGGGAATCCTCCGACACACGAGTCGCCTAACAAGCTGAGACGGGGTAACAGGCCGGAGGAGGAGACGTGGGCGGAATTCTCTTGCTAGAGGACGGGCGAGCTTTTTCAGGCGAGTCCTTTGGGGCGATGAGTACACGCGTTGGAGAGGTGGTCTTCAACACGGCGATGACCGGGTACCAAGAGGTGCTAACGGACCCCTCTTACTGCGAACAGATTGTCACGATGACGGTTCCGCACGTGGGCAACTATGGCGTCAACACTGACGATCCCGAGAGCGGCAAGGTCTGGGTGAGTGGCTTTATCGTTCGGGAGCTTTCCCGGCGCTACTCCAACCACCGCGCCACGGAGGGGCTCGACCGGTATCTTCGCGAGGCTGGAGTGCCTGGCATTCAGGGCATCGACACGCGCGCTCTGGTTCGGCACATCCGGGATAAGGGCGCCATGAAGGCGGTCATCTCCACGGACGGCACGCCGAAAGAGTCGCTCCAGACCCTGCTGGCGGAGTGGCCAGGGATGTCCGGGCGAGGACTCGCTGGCGTGGTGTCAACGGACCGTCGGTACACCTATGCGGACCCGGCAGAGGCCGTGGGGTCCGTTGCCGTTGTGGACGGGGGAGTGAAGACCAACATCCTTCGCCTGCTCAAGGAAGCCGGCCTCCGGGTGGAGGTCTTCCCGTGGGACTCTAAGGCCGAAGATTGGATGAACGGCCACGACTTTGTCTTCTTGTCGAATGGCCCTGGCGACCCCGCTGCCCTGGATGACATGGTGACCGAGGTCAAGAAGGTGGTTGGCGCCAAGCCCATTGTGGGCATCTGCCTCGGGCACCAGTTGCTGGGTCGAGCCCTCGGAGCCAAGACCTACAAGCTCGCCTTTGGCCATCGAGGAGCCAATCACCCGGTTCGAGACCTCCAGACAGGTCGGGTTGAGATCACCAGCCAAAACCATGGGTTCTGCGTCGATGTCGAAGGGATCAAGGCAGCGGGTGGGGTGGCGACGCACATCAACCTGAATGACCAGACCCTTGCGGGGTTCCAGCATGATGGCCTGAAGGTCGCTGCGGTCCAGTTTCACCCCGAGGCGAGCCCGGGTCCTCATGACTCTGCGCACCTGGTGGTGGAGCGATTCCTCAAGGTGGCGGGAGTCCTCACCTGAAGGCCGGGCCCGCGATGATGTTTTTCTTGGTGGCCCTCACGATATTCGGTGCCGCGTATGCCTTCGTCGGACTCCGGCTCGCAGCGCCGCTGGGGCCGCTGAATGTTGGCGTGGTGTGGGGCATTCTGTTGTTTCACTTTGCGGCAACCTTTGTGAGCTTCGCGCTCGTCCGCCAGGTCGGCCCCACCCCCTCCACAGTGCCCTTGTTTTGGTTCGTCTACGCGGGAATGGGGCTGTTCTCGCTCGTCTTCACGGGTCTCCTCGTCGGTGAGCTGGGCCTGCTGACATTTGGTGCAGCTGGGCAGATTGATGAGTCGAGGCGTACCTTTCTCAGAATGGTTCTTGGCTGGGGAGTACTGGCCACGAGCGGCCTCGCGGGCCTCTGGGGAATTCGAGAGGCGCGGCGGGAGCCGTCAGTCGTTGAGGTCGACGTTCCCATCGATGGCCTACACCCGGACCTCGAGGGCTTTCGGATCGCTCAGATCTCGGACCTTCACGTCGGTCCTACCATCGGGGCAGACTTTGCCCGAACCGTCGTTGAAGCCGTCAATCGCCTCAACCCCGACATGGTTGCGCTGACGGGGGACTTGGTCGATGGCTCAGTAGAGCACCTCAGCGAAGGGGTTGCACCCTTGGCGGATCTTCAGGCGTCGAGGGGCGTTTTCTTCGTCACGGGCAATCATGAGTACTACTCTGGAGTCCGGAGCTGGTGCGAGAAAATGGCGGGTCTGGGGGCTAAGGTGCTGCTGAATGCCCACCACCTCATCGAGCACCGCGGAGGACGAGTCTTGGTGGCGGGCGTCACGGACCACAGTGCGGGCCGGATGGTGCCGTCGCACGCCTCCGATCCAGATGCGGCGATGGCAGGCGCGCCAGCCCATGACGTGCGAATTCTGCTGGCTCATCAGCCCAACAGCAGCCGAAAGGCTGAGCCGCATGGGTTCGACCTACAGCTGAGCGGTCACACCCACGGCGGACAGATCTTTCCCTGGAACCTCGTGGTTCGCTTTGCCCACACCTTTGACCGGGGTCTGCACCGGTTCGGCCGGGGATGGGTCTATGTGAACACGGGGACCGGATATTGGGGCCCGCCAATGCGGGTGGGAGTACCGTCCGAGATCACCCTCCTGAGATTGGTCCGAAGCGCTTGATATCTGCTGGCGATGACGGGGTGATGCGCTAAAACAGGAGCATGACTAGAGCGGAACGCACCCAAGCCCTTCGGGCGGCCCTTACGGCACGAATTGTGATCCTTGATGGGGCAATGGGGACCATGATTCAGCGGCATGCCCTGAGCGAGGCGGACTATCGAGGGGAGCGGTTCAAGGATCATGCCGCGGACCTGAAGGGAGCGAACGATCTGTTGGTGCTGACCCAGCCCGCGGTGATCGAGAAGATTCACCTCGACTACCTCCGCGCTGGCGCGGAGATCGTGGAGACCAACACCTTCAACGCAAACGCCATCTCCATGGAGGACTATGACCTCGTCCCGCTGAGCCGCGAGCTCAACGTGGAGGCGGCTCGACTGGCTCGGCGGGCCGCCGATATCGTTGAAGGCGAGACGGGCCAAATGCGCTGGGTTGCAGGCGCGCTCGGTCCAACCAACCGAACGGCCTCGCTCTCCCCTGACGTCGAAAATCCCGGCCATCGCAACATCGACTTCGACACGCTGGTGGATGCGTACCGTGAGGCGGCCGAGGGTCTGCTCGAGGGGGGAGCGGATCTGCTCATGGTGGAGACGGTCTTCGATACGCTCAACGCCAAGGCCGCCCTCTACGCCATCATGGCCATCCTGGACGAACTGCCTGAAGCGGAACGCCCTGGATTGCTCATCTCGGGGACGATTACGGATGCGAGCGGTCGGACGCTCTCGGGCCAAACGGCGGAAGCCTTCTGGGCGTCCGTCAAGCACGCCAATCCGCTCAGCATTGGACTCAACTGCGCGCTCGGAGCGGATCTGCTCCGGCCCTACATCGAGGCGCTATCGCGTGTGGCCGATGTGGCGATAAGCGCCTACCCGAATGCTGGTCTACCCAATGAGCTGGGCGAGTACGATGACAGCCCAGGGCTCATGGCTGAGCACATGGCCGAGTGGGCACGATCAGGCCTCCTCAACATTGTTGGAGGATGCTGCGGGACGGGACCCGAGCACATCCAGGCCATCGCGGAGGCCGTCGGCGGTGTCAGGCCTCGCGTCCCCGCTCCAGTCTCGGATTACCTGATGCTCTCCGGTCTGGAGGCCGTGAACATTGGCGTGGAAGGGCAGCTCTTCATCAACATCGGAGAGCGCACAAATGTGACGGGGTCGGCGCGGTTTCGAAAGCTGATTGAGGCCGGCGACTACACCACCGCGCTCGACGTTGCGCGACAGCAGGTTGAGGGTGGCGCTCAACTCATCGACGTCAACATGGATGCAGGCCTCCTCGATGGGGTGAGCGCGATGCGGACCTTCCTCAACTTGGTCGCGGCCGAGCCGGACATCGCGCGAGTCCCGGTGGTCATTGACAGCTCTCGATTTGAGATCATCGAGGCGGGG
>CAZKOI010000347.1:0-3968 GCA_964554315.1 uncultured Enterobacterales bacterium
ACGGACGGCCCTTCGCTGAGCACATGGCAGGCATGGACGCGGAGGAGATGTGGCGTGCGTTCACAGTCCACGACCACTACGTCTGGCACAGCGCACGGCCTCGCTCCCGCCAGGGGACCATCGAGGTTCGCTGTGCATGTCAGCAGCCATGGGACGAGCACATGAGCGTGGCTGCCCTCTCCTTGGGGCTGGTCTGCGCGGGTCAAGAGCTGGCTGTGTTCATTCAGAGTCAGCTGGGGCCCGATGCATGGACCGTGATGCGTCGATGGCATGGGGAGGTCATTCGGGACGGATTGGCCGCAACCGAGCCCGTTGACGGCTTCATTCTAGGGGTGCTCGAGCGGGCCAGGGGCGCCCTGCGAGGGCGCGGTCAAAAGGAGGCGCCGCTGCTCGATCCGCTGTTTCGACGCCTTGAGCGAAGAGAGAACCCTGCACAGCGAATGCGGGGCATGTTGAGCGACCAAGGCATCGCATCCGTCATCGAGCACGCTCGAATTCCGCTTCGCTCCGAGTAATATCGACAGCGTGCCTCGTCTCAAGCGCTGGACCCCGTTTCTCCTCTGCGTTGCGTCTGCAGTTGTCGTCCTCTTCCCGCTCTCTGTTTACCCCACGCTGGCGCACCGTAGTCCGAACTGGCCGCTTCATCTGTTGGTGCTCGATCACCTGACCGCCATAGTCAGCGGGGCCGAGGGGTCGTTGAGCCACGTGATCGCCGCGGACTTTCCGAATGGTCGGCCCGTCCGAATCATTGGGTGGCCCTTCCAGCTCATGGCGATGCCCCTCGTGCCTGTTGTGGGCCGAGTGGCTGCGCTGAACCTGGCGTTGGTTGCCAGCCTCATCCTGAGTGGGGTGCTCATGGTGAGGCTGGTTCAGCGGATGGGGATGGGGGTGGGCGCGCAGACCATCGCAGGTCTCGCATGGGTCATGAATCCGCTGCTCGTGAGCTTTCTGTCGAACGGTCAGTACGAGAACCACGCGGGGTGGGCCCTGCCGCTGGCCCTTCTCGGCATTCTACGGGGAGGCGGCGCCGGTCACGCGATGCTGGGGCTCGGGCTCTTGGGGGCGGCATTCTCGAGCCCCTATCAGGCCATTCCTGCGGCCATCGTGGTGAGCATGGTGCTCCTCCGGCACGCACGGCCTCAGATCGTGATGCTGTCCGTGACGCTCGGGGTTGTATTTGGCCTCTGCTATCTCTACTACACCGGGCCACAGCCCGACCCTGGGGGCGAGTGCGGGCCCACGAGTGGGTCCATGCCTCTCGTCCTCGCCGAGCTGTTTGGCTTTACCGGCGGACTGGACGCGCAGATGCCTCTGGCCGCTGGGCGGGTTGACCAACTGGTCTCTGCCTTTACCGATCCGGTCGTCTGGCGAAGGCAGTTTGACCTGCACAACCTGATGGTCTCGCCGGGATCGGGGTTCCTGGGATGGTTGCCGCTGTTCGGTGGCGCCATTGGTCTTTGGCGAGCCCGGTCGGTGAAGTGGTCGGCACCGCTGATGCTCGCCGGTCTGGCCTGTCTCCTCTTGGCGCTGGGGCCGACGCTCTCGATCACCCGAGAGATACAGGTCGATCTACCGCTTCCCGCTGACCTATTCGCAGACCTACCGGGCGTCTCGCAGATGGGGACGACGCTTCGGTTCGCGTCTGGGCTCGCCTTTGTCTTGGTTCTTGGGCTTGCCTTCTTGGCGGAGAGCTTGACCCACCGACCAAAGATTCTGATGGGCCTCATCACCGCCGTCCTCTTGGACTGGTCCATGGGCACCGTGTCGCACGTACCCATGCCCGCGTTGTCTATTCAGGCCCCTGCGGGCCTCGAGGATCTTCCGGCTGAGGGGGCTGTGATCATGGTCCCGGTTCGCGAGCGAGTCAGCCCCGAAGCCCACCTCTGGATGAGCGCCGTCATCGACCGCCCTGTGGTGGGGTACTGCGACCGCTCGATACTGGATTACCGCGAAGCGTATGGCATCATCGACTACGCACAAGGTGGGCAGCCACCCGATAGAGGCACGATTAAGTCGGACTTTGAGGCGCTCTCTGCGTCGGGAATCAGCACGATCTCCTTCATGGTCGTCAATCCCGGACAGGCCCAGTTCGAGCACACATCAAAGCAAATTCAATACTTGCTTGGCACGGCTGACGCGGTCGGCGATGGGTTCATTAGCTACCGGACAGCGAGGTCTAACGGGTCACCCTCCAAGGATTGAGCGGATCAGCGCCTTGAGCTCAGGGCTGGTCCAGAAGGGCACCACGTCGTCGATGAAAGCCTGCCGATCCTCCGGGGTGGTCTGCATAGAGCCGGAGCGTAGGTCTGCCTTCGATGCGGAGTAGGCTGGGGCAGGGTGCTTGGCGAGCTTCGCCAAGACGGCGCGTGCGTCAGCGAGAGGGTCCTCCGACGTGGCTGTGACCAACCCTAGTCGCTGGGCCTCTTGCGGTGTGTGCAGGCCCGCACCCAATACGGCTTCGCTCAGGTGCTCTGGCGATAGCCGTGCCTTCACAAAACGCAGAATACCGGGGGGAAACCGAAGCCCAATGGCGACCTCGTTGAGGCCGATGCGGGCGCGTGGGTTGGTCGTCGCAATTGAGACGTCAGCAGCCATGGCCACGATACAGCCGCCCGCGATGGCGTGGCCGTTTACCGCTGCCACGGTCGGGCCGGGGTACAGCCAGATCTTTCGGATGAAATTTTCAAGCCTGTCCAAGAAGGCGTTCATCCCCTCTGCATCGAGCTCCAGGACTTCCTTGAGGTTGAGCCCTGCAGAGAATGCATCGCCGCTACCGGTAAACAAGAGCGGCGCTCCCCCCGCCGCATCCATCTGCGCGCTTAGGTGCTCAATCAGTGCAGTACCCAATGCGTTCTTTCCCGGACCCTCGATCTCAATCTCAACCATCAGCCGCCTCCTGGCGGGAGACTAATCGGATCACGGGCCCCGCGTTAGGGCCTTGAGGTCACAGCAACAGCGGGGATGGAGCGCGCATGAGCTCAGATCGTGGTCAGGTTTCTCATCCTCCGCTGGCGTGGGTGGGCCTCGCTTGTGCGGGGCTTGGGGTGCTCATGCGTGGGCTCTGGTATGGGTCGGTGAGGGACGAACCCTTTCTGTATGCCCATGTCCAGGACTCCGCCCTCTACCACGAGCTTGCGCTGCGTCTAATGTCGGGCGGGTTCCCGCTTGAGGCGCCGTTCAGTGTCGCGCCGCTGTACGCCGTCTTCTTGGCTGCTATCTACTCCACGATTGGCGTCGATCCCGTTGCGGTCTATGGCCTCCAGATTGCCCTTGCCGGCGGTACGATCTTCCTGACCGCGAGGCTGGGCGCGCGGCTCTTTGGCGCGGCCGGTGCGTGGACCGCAGGACTCGCCACGGCGCTGTATCCGGTGGCCATTCTTTACGACGTGAGGCTTCTGAGCGTCGGCCTGGGCTCCTTCATGACCATCTTGGTGGCCACACTACTCCACCGCGCATGGACGAGGCCGCGCTTGCTGGCCTGGCTCGTGGCCGGTGTGGGCCTAGGATTGGCTGCGCTGGTCAGAGGCAACATGCTCCTCGTCCTGCCGGCGCTCTGCCTAGCGGCTCTATTTAGGGGAGGGCTTCGATCCTCCTTGATGCTGGTCGTGGGCTTCGCCGCCGCAGTGGGCCCGGTGGCCGGGCACAACTTCGCTGCAAGCCAAGAGGTGGTGCCGATCAGTCTTGGCGGAGGCATCAACCTCTATCGCGGAAACAACCCCTACTTTGTCGACCGGGCGGTGCACCCTTTTCGGCTGCCTCCTCAGCGCGACGGACTCTTGAAGAAGGCACAACTGATCGCCAGTATTGAGGTGGGTCAAGCGCTCACACCCGCCCAGTCCGACCGCTTCTGGACTGCCAAAGCAGCACGAATTGCGCTCGATGATCCAGGCCGCGCGATCGGCCTCGTCGGCCGCAAGGCGGCCCAGGTGCTGGGCCCTGACGGGATTGGGGACCACCTCGACCTTGAC
>CAZKOI010000348.1:0-3962 GCA_964554315.1 uncultured Enterobacterales bacterium
GCGCACGGAAGCCATCTTTTCTCCGAGTGACGCGGCCTTAAGCCGAGACCGATAGTCAGACATCTACTGCCTTGTATTCATTCCAAAACTCCCCCTTCAAGAAAGGTGTGTGTTTGTAATCTACCGAAAAGTAGTTAAAGCCCTGCTCGCGACAACAAACCCACAGGAGTCAGGAAGTCATGCGTGCTGCGACAATTGTTTTGACTACACTCTTTGCCACTTCATGCGCCGAGGAAGCGGCGGGCACCTTGCCTGCGGTTGATGTCACGGTCGAGGAGGACCACGCTGAGAAGGTCTTTGGTTGGCTCGAAGGGAGCTTTGACTCCAGCAAGCAAGCCTCTGAGGATCCCGAGTTCTACGCGGTGTCGCTGAAGACATGTGAAGTGGCGGCACCGTTTCTGGGAGACCTGGTGCTCTATGTTGAACAGGCACTCACCTCGAGCCTCGAGCAGCCCTACCGGCAGAGGCTCTACAGCGTTTCCCTTGAGGATGACGCCGTTGTCTCACGGGTGTATGCCTTCAGCGAGGCTGTCGAGGCGGACCTTGTGGGTGCCTGCGCCGACCCCTCTAGTGTTGAGTTGAGCGAAGGCGATGTCGAGGTGCGAGACGGATGTGCGGTCTGGCTCGTGCCGAGCGATGGCGGCTTGTACTCGGGTGGAACGGTTGGGAATGGCTGCACGAGCAACCTTGGCGATGCAGCCTATGCCACCAGCGAGGTTGTTCTCGGCCCGACATCGATCAGCTCATGGGATAGGGGCTGGACTGCGGAAGGCGAGCAAGCATGGGGCGCCGTCACGGGCCCATACGTCTTCGAGCGCTTGTAGCCTACATGCTCTTTGAGGGGGAGAGAATCATGTCTCGAGTCGGATTACTGGCCCTGTTGACGGCTTGCAGCGGCGGAGCTGATGACTCGGGGGTCACCTCCACGCCGGTCCAACCCATTGCGTTGGAGTCTGGACCTGCCGAAGCGGGTGTACCGGTCGGTCAGAGGACCATCAGCTTGGATGGCTACACGCTCGAAGTGTGGTACCCCGCCGTTGATACCGGCGATTCGATCCCGATGGTGGAGGTGGACTTTCTCCAGTTCATCCCTGATGTCTTCGCAGCAGCAGTGCCCGAGTTTCAGCTGCCGTCGGTGGGTGCCGCGGTGATACCGGACGCCGAGCCTCGTGACGCGGGTGAGCCCCTTCCTTTGGTGTTGTTCTCGCACGGTTTTGGGGGGATGCGAATCCAGTCCTTCAGCTTGGCGCAGCACCTCGCTTCGCGGGGCTACATCGTCGTCGCGGCCGATCATCCCGGACGAATGCTCACGGATGTGCTCCCCTGCATTTTCTCCCCGCCGCTCGAGGGGTGTGATCTGTCGGGGTTTGCGGCGGATCCTGGACCGGATGGCCTAGATGCGGCGCTGCGTTGGGCGGATGCAGCTACAACGGACGGAGACTTTGCGGGACGGATTGACACAGACCAACTGGGTGTGTTTGGCCACTCTGCGGGGGCGGGGAGTGTGACCACCTACGCCGGGTCCGAACCCAGAGTCAAGGCCGTCGCTCCAATGGCCGGTGGGGGAGTGCCAAGCCGTGAGGTACCACTGCTCCGAATTGATGGAAGCTGCGATGGCTTCGTGCCTGCCGCTTCCCCGACATCAATTGACGGTCATGCTGACGCCGCCTTTGTCACCATTGCAGGGGCTGGGCACCTGGCCTTTTCGGACCTATGTTCGCTCGACATCGCGGGGTTCGCAGAGGACTATCTCGATCCCCGAGGCGATCTGAATGCCGCTCTGTATCCACAGCTAAAGGGCCTAGGAACGGACGGCTGCGAGGGTGCCGAGCCTCAGGCTGGGCTGGCTGAATGTTCCGGGGGCTTTCTCTCGCTCCAAGTCTCTGACGAGATCGTGAGGTACCACCTCACCGTGTTCTTCGATGCGTTTCTCAAAGGACGCTCGGGAGGGCCCGAGACCTCGTTTGAGGATGCCGAGGTCTATCGGCCTTGATGGCCGCACCAATGAGCACAATCGCCGTAGGATGCGGCAGACCTCTCATCGCTTGAGCGGCACCAGACGATGAGGTTCTGACGTTCACCATAGACTCGCGTGACGAGGTGTCGGTGGCTCCCTGCGTGAAGAAGTCCGAAGCCCTCCGGGATGGAGATGGCAAACTCTTCCTCGGCTCGATGGGGTTCTTGTCGGTGGATTGGACACCGTCGTCCTTGAAACAAGACCTGGCCACCGGAGTGGCCAGAGCTGATCGCGATATTCAAGGTGATCTCACTGTCGTCGGCATGGAAGCCGAGGCTCTGGTCGAGCGATTGCCCATAGGTCGCTACAAAGGCGTAGTCTTCGTCGATGGGGTGAAACTCGGGGAAGAGGTGAGGTTGGAGTAGGCCGACAATTGTCTCTCGCAGCGCAGATATCGCTGGACCAAGCCCGGTCGGCTCCACGATAACCCCACCGTAGTGCATCGAATTGGGGGAGTGGTTCGCGCCGGGGTGATGCTGCTGCCAGGCGAGGCGGCTGTTGATCACAAGCCTCAGTCGGCGACAGGCTTCATGCGAGAGCACCGGAACGAGCCACAAGCCATCACCGGCTGGCTTTACCTGGGCGAACAGTGACGGAGAGTCGGGCGCTAGCCGGATCGCGGGGTGGAGCATCTCCGGCAGGTCTCGAACGAGCGCGAGGTCGGGTGAACGCCACGGCTCAGGGCTGCTCATCGGAGATAGAGGCCGCTTGAGACAGAGCGAGGACCTCCGGCATCACTCGGGTTGTTCACGACGTCGTCCAGCCAACAGTCCTTGACCACCATGGTGGTTGAACCGCCGCCGTCGAGACCGAGTGCATTCACAGCACCCAGGT
Source organism: uncultured Enterobacterales bacterium (assembly GCA_964554315.1). Taxonomy (GTDB): domain Bacteria; phylum Myxococcota_A; class UBA796; order UBA796; family UBA796; genus UBA796. The sequence goes on from CAZKOI010000348.1 coordinate 2,852, forward strand.
CTTCCATGAGGTCCGCCAGCTGGGGTGTGGTCATGCCGTCTCCGGCAGAAGTGCGTCCATCCACGGTAACGAGCATGAGCTGTCCCCCAGAGCCCACCCCTACCGCTGTTCGTGGGTTTCGGCTCCAGTCGCCGGATGAGTAGACGGTCTCACCGGGGCGTGCCTCAGCACTGCCAACACCGTCGGTCACTAAGGAAGGGAAGCCGCCCATTGCGTTGGACTTACCTGGCCAGTCGACACTGGGAGCGATCCATTCAAAGGAGATGTCGTCGAGGGTGTTCCAACCCACCGACCGCTGCTCAAAGCCTGTCATCGTGTTCGTGGCGAAGAGTGTGCCATCGGACTTCAGAAGGTCCAGCGGTGAGCAGCCAGAGAAGAAGCCTCCATTAACCCCGGCGACCGCTCCGATTGAGCGCATCACGGAGGGTACCGTGGCGGTACACCCATGGTCTTCCGGATGAACGTCCCACCCATACCCAGGCTCCACTTCGATGAGGTTCACCGTCTGGTCGCCGCCGGCAAGGTCGAGACTTCGAAGGCGAGACCAGGAGATTCCGTCGTCTACCGGTACCTCGTTCCAAACGTCGTTCGATATCCACTCAAACGCGAGATCAAACGCGCCGTCGTAGGTGGTCCCAGAGGCGTCGGTCCAGGAGTCAATGATGAGGTAATACTCGCCGGCTTCGAGACCGGAGACCTCGAGGTACTCGTGAGCTCGGGCGATGCAGCCCGTCGCGATGTCCCCCTCGATTACCGGGTCCCGCAAGAGGTGAATGTCGACGTCAACTCCCGATGCGTCGTTGATCTGGGCCCTGAAGCTGCCGGAGTGAGCCGCCGTGAATCGATAGATGACCTCCGGACCCCACTCACGTGTACTGGGAGCGCAGTCATAAGCGCCGATTGACGCATGCGGGTGACCGGTGGTCGTGTTGGAGTCCACCATGGGTAGGTAAGGCGCGACGATAGGGTCAGACCAAGTGCCGGAGGCTCTAGGTAGGTCGCGGCCGGCACCGCACAGGTTGTACCCGGTGGCGTCGGCATCGGCATCGGCGTCAGCGTCGGCATCGGCATCGGCATCGGCGTCGGCATCGGCATCGGCGTCAGCGTCGGC
>CAZKOI010000349.1:0-3960 GCA_964554315.1 uncultured Enterobacterales bacterium
AGATAGGTTCCCCGCTATGACCGTCGAAGCGATCCTAGAACAGTTCAGAGCGGACCTAGCCTCAGCCGATAGTCCGGCAAAGCTAGACGACGTCCGGCGCGCACATACGGGCAAGAAGAGCCCGATTAAGGCCGCCTTTAAGGACTTGAGGAGCCTTCCCCCCGAGGACCGATCGACCGCCGCAGCGGCGCTCAACGAAGCCAGTGCCGCCATCACCAAGGCACTGGATGACGCCGAAGCGGAGGTGTCTGCGCGAGCGCTGGCGGGCCAACTCGACGCGGAATGGGCCGACCTCTCCATGCCCGGCCAGGCGCCTCGGCGTGGCGCACGGCACCCGCTCACCGAGGTCGAGGAGCAGTGCCTCAGCGTCTTGCGCAGGCTCGGCTTTGCCCTCGTCGACGGTCCCGAGGTCGAGTCGGCCTACTACAACTTCGATGCCCTGAACATTCCTGAGCATCACCCCGCTCGCGACATGCAGGATACCTTCTGGGTTGATGGCGGACTCCTGCTGAGGTCACATACCACCACGGTGCAGGCGCGCGTCCTGGAGGCAAAGCCCCCTCTTCCCATCCGCATCGCTAGCGCAGGGCGGGTGTACCGAAACGAAGCCGTCGATGCCACTCATCTCGCCATGTTTCACCAGTTTGAGGGGCTATGGATCGATAAAGGGCTCACCTTCGGCCATCTCAAGGGCTTGCTCAGCTTCATCGCGAGATCCCTCTACGGAGAGGGTCAGATTCGCTTCAAGCCGAAGTTCTACCCCTACACCGAGCCGAGCGTCGGGGTCGACTTGGCCTGCGCTCTGTGCGATGGCGCAGGCTGCGAGGCCTGCCACGGTGCCGGATGGGTCACCATCTTGGGCGCAGGCATGGTTCATCCGAAGGTCTTTATGGAGTTTGGGTACGACCCCGAGGTCGTCAGCGGCATCGCCTTTGGGCTCGGGACGACCAGAATGGCGGCCCAGTGGGCTGGAGTGTCGAAGGTCAAGAGCCTGTACGACCAGGAGCTCGCCGTCCTCCATGACCTTCACCGTCCACGGGAGGCATGATGAAGATTTCCGCCGACGTCCTGCGTCGCTTTGTCAGTACGCCTGAAGACGGCCGCGAGCTTCGCCTACTGCTGGACGACGTCGGCATCGAAGTCAAGCGCCACGATACGGCCGCGGACACGTTCACGGTGGAGCTCCTCGCTAATCGAGGTGACCACCACAGCTACCTGGGACTGGCAAGAGAGATCAGCGGGCGAACCGGCGGTGGCGTGTGTGCGCCCGAGGTCCCGACCCTCGAGGTTGGCCCCACACCTCACCCGCTGGCGCTCAAGACGGATCTCTGCGGGCGCTACAGCTTGACCTTGCTTGAGCGGGGAGAGCATGCGGAGGGCCTCTCTGTTGACGAGCTTGCTCCCCTGACGGCCGCAGAGATCCACTCCGTCTCGGCTCCCGTCGATGCGACCAACATCGCCAACATCGAGTTTGGCCAGCCCACCCACTGCTTTGATGCGGACACGATCGTCGGGCCCATCTGCATCAGGCTTGCCCAAGCGGGAGAGATGGCCTGGCCGCTGTTCAGCGAGGGACGGGTGCCCGTACCCGAGGGTGCGGTCGTCATCGCGGACGACGAGAAGATCTTGGCGATTGCTGGCGTCATCGGCTGTGAGGAATCAAAGACGACCGACCAAACCACCCGAATCCTGCTGGAGAGCGCAGCGTTTGATCCCGTGGCGGTCCGCAAGGCGAGCCGCGCGCTCGGTATCCACACCGACTCCTCCGCTCGCTTTGAGCGAGGATCCGACCCGAGCCAGGTTTTGGTCGGTGCGGGCCGCGTCGTTGGCCTGCTCGAACATCATGGCTGGTCACGTCGAGGCCCCACAGGGATGGTGGGGGCTTGGAAAGACGAGCGCCGCGCCATACCCATCTCGGAAGAAGACGCGGGGGCCTTCCTCGGGCTCGAGCTGAGCGGTGACGATGTGGAGGCCCGGCTGAGGCGATACGGCTTCGAGGTCTTCCCCGCCATTGACTGCATGATGGTCGTCGTGCCCCCTCACCGAGTCTGGGATGTCGAATTTCCTGCCGACATCTATGAGGAGCTGGCCAAGTCCATTGGCTACAACGCGATCCCTTCTACCCTGCCCCCCGTCGACATGGGCGCACTGCCGACCTCCGCCGATGTGGTCAAGGCACGGGTGGAGGACGTCCTCCTGGGCGCCGGCTTCTACGAGGTCTTCACCAACGGCTTCTACGGGACCTCCACCCGGGAGCGCCTCGGTGTCGGCGAGGGCCATCCGTTGTGGCCCCACGTGCAGACCACCAACGCGCTGGATCGCGGCTACGGTCTGGTGAAGAACAACTGCCTGGCGCAGGCCGTCGAGGCCGTAGCGAACAACGTTCGTGTGGGGATTCGGCCCCTCCAGATGTACGAATGGACCCGAACCTTTCACCCGGACCCCGCTGCGGCCAATGGCGTGTGCAGAGAGGTCCATCGCCTCTGGGCGATGGCCGAGGGCGACACCGAGCCCGGACGCTGGATGGGCCAATCCAGGCGCGCCAGTCCCTGGCTGATGAAGGGACTGATCGAGGAGCTCGCGACGACCCTGAGGATACCCCTCGAGGTTGGTCCCGCAGACACCGACCATCCGCTCTCGGATTGTCTACATCCAGGGCGACAAGCGCGAATCACGCTCAACGGCGAGACGGTTGGGGTCCTCGGCGAGGTTCACCCACGGGTGACCAAGGCATTCAAGCTCAAGCGCGCCCGCCCCATCTACGTGGAGATTAACCGGGAGGCCTTGATGGCCCCCCCTGTTTCTCATCGCTACCAAGAGCGATCGGTGCACCAACCCATTCGACGAGCGCTTGCCTTCTCCCTGCCGCCGGGCCTCTCGGCCGGATCCGTCATCGAGGTCATGCGAGCATCGGCCCCCTCTTGGCTCGACCGCGTCGACATTGTCGATCTCTTCGAGCATGAGGAAGACGGCATCCCGATGCGGGCGGTCACCTTCTCGCTTCGGTACAGCAATGATGACGGCACTCGCTCCGCCGAATCGGTCAACCAAACCTCCGAGGCGCTCATCGCGGCGGTGACCGAGCAGCTGGGCGATCGAGGCGTTCGACTTCGGGCCTAGGATTGAGGTAGGGCGAGCAAGTCGAGGTGTCCGACCCTCATCCCAAGGGTCCCCACTTGACCGAGCCGCCGCTCTCGCCACCCCGCCACCTCGGCAGGTGTTGAACCCACGGCGCGCGAAGCCTCGGCCGCCGCTTCGGCAACACCCGTCACCATAGCGCGCATCATCTCAACGGCCGTCGCCGGTATCACCCAGTCCGCCTCACAGACCTCGGTCATGAAGTTCCGTGCCCTGAGGAGCGACTCAAGCCGAGGGACCGCCTCCACGCCCGGGGACGCTCCGAAGCCTCGGTCCCAGGTCTGGTGGGCTCGAAAGGCCGCCATAACGATCCGGTCTGCAGGGTCGTCTATCGACCATGAAACCCGCCCATCCACCGAGGTCGCCGCGAGCAGCGGGAGTCGATGCGACGCCAGCCAGTCGGCGAAACGGTTGAGCCAGCTCTCGGAGACCAGGTCAAGCAGGGCCTGCATGGTGACCCCATCGACCTGGGTCGGCAGTCCGTCAATGTCCTCAAGGTCGTGCCTAATCGTGTCAAAGCGGAGTGCCGGACGGTGGCGAGCCATCTGGTCACAGAGCGCCTCGAGGAGCCGAGGGTCGTGATCGATGAGCGACCAGTGCGTGGCGCCCTCCAGCCGCTGATCCACAAACCGAGCGCCGGAGCCGAGACCTGTGGCCAGCTCCAGCAACCGGCGGGAGGGCATGGGTAGCTGAGCGCCGAACTGCTCCACCAAGGTGGTCGAGCGTGCGGCGTGGTCGAAGGGCTCTCTGAGCTGCAGCCAGTCCGTAGAGAAGCGGTGCTCGACCAGCCCAAGCAGTGAGCGGAGCGCCACAACCTGCTCC
>CAZKOI010000350.1:0-3930 GCA_964554315.1 uncultured Enterobacterales bacterium
CCATCATCATGGAGTACCTTGAGGGTGTTGACCTCAAGACCTTGCTTCGGTACTGCAAGGATACGGGGGGGTCAGTCCCCCGCAAAGTGGCCTTTGAGATTGTCGCCAGCACAGCCACGGCGCTCGACGCTGCCTACCACCGGAAGACCTTAAACAGCGGCCAGCCGCTGAAGCTCATTCACAGAGATATCAAGCCGTCCAACGTGATGGTGACGGTGGCCGGAGAGGTCAAAGTCCTCGACTTTGGAACGGCGCAGGCCCAGTTTGAGCATCGCGAGGCGGAGACGCAGGCCCTAGCCTTCGGATCGGCGGCGTACATGGCACCCGAGCGTATGATGGGCGACAAGGATGGGCCGACCGGAGATATCTTCTCTCTGGGCGTCACCCTGTATGAGCTTCTCTCCGGCGAGAGCTTCGGAAAGATCTTTATCCGCGGCGAGAAGTTCGATTCGGCGTTGGATGAACGAATTGGCGGCCTAGACCTCAGCGACCTTGGCCCTGCACGCGCAACCACAGTGAGCCACGTTCTGCGCATCATGCTGGCCTATGAGCCGAGTGAGCGGCCCTCCGCGCAGGAGGTTGTACAGCTCATGGAGGCACTGGCCGAGGAAGTACAGGACGGGAGTCTTCGTCGCTTCTGTCGCGAAGTCGTCGCTCCGGCGTATCAGATGCTCGAGCCGATGGCGGCCATGGGGGGAGACCCCTTCACGGGCAGCACTCTCTTTGAAGACTCCTCACAGATGCGTCGCGAGAATGGCATGGAAGAGGTCGAGGCGCGGGTCGTCTCGGAGAACATGACCGACATCGGCACGGCCGTCTTGCCAAAGGAATCGGTTGAGGCGGGTGGAGAGTACCTCTCGGATGTCGATGCGACCATGGTTGCCTCAGGCGACTTTTCTAGAGCAGAGACAGCGGCGCCTGTGCCGGCTGATCCAGCGCCGGTCGAGAGCGCACCTGCCGAGCCGCCGCCTGTCGAGGTCGAGCCGAAGCCGGGTGCCTCGCTACGTTTAGTCGTGCTGGCCTTGGTAGGCCTCGCGCTGGGAGGTGGGCTGCTGGCGGGAGCCTACCAGATGATTACTCCCGCCGAGACGACGCCCGCGGCCGTTGTCGAGAGTGCCCCACGCTACAGTCCTGGAGGTCGCATCGAGACCGGAGATGCAGGAGGCAAGGGAGGCACTTTGGTGCTGGAAATCGCCGGAGAAGGGGAGGCTAAGGTGACCATCTCTGCCGTCCTGTCTGGCTACAATTTTCGGTGGGATGGAACGGAGAAGCTCACGTTGGTAGACCTCAAGCCGGGCAAGTATCGGGCACGAATCCGCACCGACAAGGGGACAACAGGGCTACAGGCGACGGTTGAAGGCGGGCGCGAATGTGCGTACCGTTACAGCCTAGACTCGGAGGCCGACCAGTGGGAGGACGCAGGTTGCTAGCGTTTTGGCTTGGGGCAATCGCCCTCGCTCTGCCTGCGCATGCGTTTCCTCAGGATCACCTTACGGCCGCGAAAGAGGCGCTCACGGCGGGGAACAAACGAGCGGCCAAAGAAGCGCTTGCTGCTGCAGAGGCATCGTTTGCTGAGACGGATGCGTTAGCGCCGGATGATGTCTTGGCCACCTTTTGGGTTTACCGAGGCCTTCTCGCTAGGATGCGCGGAAGGACCAATCAGGCCATGGATGCCTTCAGAGAAGCCTTGGTCGTCAATGGTGAACATGAGTGGGACGTGTCGGTGTCCGATGACCGCGAGATCCGAAAGATCTTTGAGGCCCTCAGAGGTGAGGTCCAAGGCCGCGATGAGCTGTCGCCCGGCATTCCGGAGAAGATGGGGTGTGCGGTGGCTTACGTGGACGGCAGTCGGGTGCGTGCGGGCGATACGGTTCGCGTCGGCCGTCGGCTTGCCCAGGTCCAGTGTCCTCATGGGGACGTCCATGGTGTGTGGACCTCATTTTTGGCAGACGAGCCGGTTGACTGGCTTGCGCTCTGTCCGTACCCCATCGACACATCGATCGAGCCGGCGGTGGCCGAGGAGTCGGAGTTTGGTGGGCTTGACGTCACGTTCGGTGAGCCACCGGACCGAGGGGACGATCCGTGCATCGATCTTCTCGTGACGCCTCCACCCGTCACCTCGACAGTCGACGCGGACGCGTCCGAGGAGGGAGATGCGTCTGGAGCAGGCTTTATGGCTCGCAGCTTTGGTCGAGACAGCTGGACGACGGCACGGACCCTGACGGTGGGTGCCGGTGGCGCCATGGTCGTGACCGGTGTCATTCTTCACTACGCCGTGGTGATTCCGGCCTATGACATGGTGGAGTGGGGGCGACGTAATCCCACGGCCATTACTCGGTATCAGGCCGACATCCTGACGAGCCGTTTCCAGACCCGGCGCGCTGCAGTGTACTCGGTAACGGCGATTGGCGCTGCAAGCGTCGCAACCGGCTTGTTGTTGATGCGGCCAAAGTCCACGAGCCTTCAAGCGGGTGTCTCGCCGATGGGTTTTGCCCTGAGTGGTCGGTTCTAGAACCGGGTTCCAACCGCAACCGTTACAAATGGACCGCCCGGGTTGAGTTCACCGAGTGAGGCCTCCGATGGTCCGTTTTCGGTCGTCTTGAACTTCATCTTTCTGAGGTTCGTGTAGCCCACCTCGAAGCCCAGCGTCAGGCGTACTTGTTCCTGCGAGAGGTAGGCGACGGTGTACTCAAGCCCTCCACCGAATTCTAGGCCCATCGAGAACGCATCGCTTCGGGTCTCCACCTCTTCGCCCTCAATGTCGATGTTCTCGTCCATTCGCAGCGTCGCCTGACCCAACTGGACCACCACGGTAGTGGTGGGTACCAGACGCTCCTTCCACGACCAACGGTACCGAGCACCCACCTGATAGTGGGTGAGTGTGGCGGCAAGGTTGAAGCCGTGCTCGGCGCTCCCGTCGGATGTCGGGACCATGATCTCGCTGCCCGCACTGCCGGTGTTTAGACCTAGGATGACGCTGGTGCTTCCGCTCACAACCATCCCGGCGACAATTCCGCTAGGGGTGTGTGTGGGGCTCGCATTCACGACCTCCCACCGAGGGTCGCGAACGGTCTGGATGGACGTCGTCAGAGCAACTTCGTATTTCTGCGCGTGGGCTTCGGATGGAGTCAGCAGCGCCAGGGCAAGAGAAGAAAAAAACATGGCGGCTACTCCGTAGTCCTGCGTGGGAGGCGGTCTTCGCTAAAGATTCCACTGGTCGCGAAACCGCTGGTGGTCTCCAGGTCGCCCTCAATCGGATCAAGGAAGCTAATCTGGCCGAGCGGCGCCCGATGTGCGATCGTGAAACCGCCCATCGGTGAGGCTTGGATAGAGGCGGGTGCTGAGGGTAGGCCCAGCACCGAGTAGTTGCCTGGGGAGCTGAGGTCGATCTGGATGAGCTCGTCCAGGTCCTCTAGGAGGACAAGCGCATAGGACTTGCCCTCATGTCCCACAACCTCCATGCCGACCGGCCGTGATTCAAGCACGAGGCTTACAATGTCATCCGTCGTCAAATCGGCCACAGCGAGGCCCCACCGAGAGGCCTGGTAGCCGTCAAAGCCGCCGTAATAATCCTCGTCGATTTGCGGTCGAAGGGTGGCCACGGCATACCGGCCGTTGGGACTCAGTACGAGGTCGTGTACGGGATTTTCTGTCACAAACTCGGTCGTGCTGAGGTCGTTCAGATCCAGCTTGATGATGTCGTGGGCCATCAGATCCTGATCGTTGTACAAGATGGCTGATGATGGGCCCATGACGATCTGGGTGGCGGCCTCGTCGAGGTCAATAGTCTCTCGCTGGATAAACTCATGCTCGACGATCACGTCCACTTGAGGACGATTCCTGTAGGTGATCACGGAGAGGCCACTGTCGAGGTCGTTGGCGAGAGCGCTGGGCACACCATCGAGGGCTTCCATGTCGATACTAACGACG
>CAZKOI010000351.1:0-3875 GCA_964554315.1 uncultured Enterobacterales bacterium
CCTCGCCTACGGGATGGGCAAGACTGACCATGAGAGAATCGCCGTGTTTGACCTCGGCGGTGGAACGTTCGACATCTCGATACTCGAGCTCGACAAGGGCGTCTTTGTGGTCAAGGCCACCAATGGTGACACCTTCCTCGGCGGTGAGGACTTCGACGGCAAGATCATCCAACACCTCCTCAAGGACTTCGAGGCCTCGACGGGCATCAACGTCCAGGGTGACCGGGTGGCCATGCAGCGCCTGAAGGAGGCTGCGGAGAAGGCCAAACACGAGCTGTCCAACATTGAGCAGACCGACATCAACCTCCCCTTCCTTGCCTCGAATGATGACGGCCCCATCCACCTCCAGACCAAGCTCTCGCGCGCGGAGCTCGAGGATTTGGTCCGCGATCTCATCGACCGCATCGCCGAGCCCTGCAAACAGTGCATGGCGGATGCAGGCGTCAGCGGACCTGATCTCGATGCCGTCTTGCTGGTCGGCGGTATGACCCGCATGCCGCGGGTCGTTGAGAAGGTGCGTGAGATCTTTGGCCGCGAGCCTGAGAGCGGCGTGAACCCTGACGAGGTCGTGGCGATCGGTGCTGCAGTGCAAGCGAGCGTCTTGCAGGGGGATGTGACGGACGTTCTGCTCCTCGACGTGACCCCTTTGACCATGGGTATCGAGGTCAAAGGTGGCATCGTTGAGCCGATCATTCCGCGAAACACGACGATCCCATGTCGGAAGTCTAAGGTGTTTACGACGGCGCTCGACAACCAAGACATGGTCAGAGTGCACATCCTGCAGGGCGAGCGGGAAATGTCCGATGACAACAAGAGTCTCGGCAAGCTGGAGCTACACGGCCTCCCGCCAGCACCTCGCGGCGTGCCGGAGATTGAGGTGACCTTCGAGTTGGATGCCAACGGCATCATCAACGTTCGAGCCAAGGACTTAGGCACGGGCAAAGCGCAGAGCGCGCGGATTGTTTCGTCGGGTGGCCTCAGCGAGGAAGAGATCGACCAGATGATCGAGGATGCGGAGGAGCACCGGTCCTCTGACGAGACACGGCGAGCCCTCGCGGAGGCGCGCAACCAGCTCGATGGATTGATCTACAACACCCGGAGGAGCTTCGAAGAGTTCGGCTCGGGTATGTCCAACGATGACGGAATCGCCATCCGGGATGCTCTCGCCAGCGCTGATAGGGCCCTGGAGTCCGGCGACCTCGACGCCGTTGAGCTCGCCCACCAAGAGCTCTCGACGTCTGCCCAGACCTTGGCCGACGCCATCTACGGTTCGCTCGGTGGTGCCGGCGACGCTGACTTCGACGATGATGACGAATTCGACGACGACTTTGACGACGATTTCGATGATGAAGACTTCGACGACGACGACTACCTCGATGACGAGGACATGGATGTCGAGATCGAAGACGACGACGCACACACCGGCGCCTAGCTTCGCGACCCAAGGAGTAGTCTGACCGTGGCGAGACGCGACCTCTATGCAGTCCTCGGCGTGTCGCGTGGAGCAGCCCAAGAAGACATCAAGAAGGCCTACCGAAATCTCGCACGCCGCTATCACCCCGATCGAAATGCAGGTGACGAAGTCGCTGCCGATCGTTTTCGAGAGATTGCGGAGGCCTATGAGACCCTGAGTCAGCCGGAGCTTCGCGCCCGCTATGACCGACTCGGGCCCTTGTACCGCCCTGACGGACGGCCGCCCTCCCCGGAAGAGGTCAGCGACTGGGTCACTGACACCATCGGCGGCATGTTTCGCAAGCGCAAACCCGACGAGGGCGAAGATCTTCGCTACACCCTCAGCATCACACTGGAGGATGTCGCGACTGGCGGCGAGCGTGCGATCGAGGTCAAGCGCATGTGCCACTGTTCAAGCTGCTCAGGAACGGGTGCCGCGCATGGCGGCCTCCAACCGTGCACGCCCTGTGACGGAACGGGTCGCGCAGGGGGCCGTCGACTCTTTCGAACCCAGTGCCCGCATTGCAATGGCGAAGGAAAGGTCACCGTAGAGAAGTGCAAGACCTGTACAGGCTCTGGCCGAACTGAGCAGACCGAGAGCCTCAAGGTCCGCATTCCGAAAGGCGTGTCCACCGGACAGAAGCTCAAGCTGCGAGCCAAGGGCAATGAAGCCAAGGTTAGAGGCGAGCCCGGCGACCTCTATGTCATCGTTAGTGTGGCTGAGCATCCCCTCTTTCAGAGGCGTGGTTCGGACCTATTCTGCATAGTCCCGATTCGATTCTCAGAGCTGGCGCTTGGCACAGCGCTGACCGTCCCAACACTCAGCGGTACGGCGACCATCAAGGTGCAACCGGGCACAGAGGCCGGTAAAGTCTTGCGATTGGCGGGCCGTGGACTCCCCACCATGAAGGGCAACCGCACAGGAGACCTTCATTTTACACTCGAGGTGGAGACCCCCGCCAAGCTCTCCCAGCAGCAGCGTGAGGCCATCGAAGCGATGGACAAACTCCTAGACGGCGCAGCATATCCCAAGCGGGCAGCGTTCTTAGCGAATATGGAGGGGCGGTCATGATTCGAACACTCCTTCTTTTGATTCTGTCCCTCGGCTGTGTGGCCCGCTCCCCCGCGGCCACGGAGCCCGATATCGTACGACGCGCGCAGGTGATGGCTCAGTCCGACCGCATGGCCGCTATTCGCCTCCTAGAGACTGAGCTTGGGAGCGGTCGCCGCGACCCTATGGTTGAGCCATGGGCGCTCCTTTGGGCAGGTGAACAGCGTCGACTCGCGCGCAACCAGCCCGAGGCCCGTCGCTGGTTTGAGCAGCTTGCGTCACGATATCCAAGCCACAGCCTCAAGGATGTGGCCATCCTTGGGATGGCCGTTGTTGATGCAGAGAAGTCGCTCTCTGGCAACACCGTAGCGACGATGCAGTTGATCGGAGAGCGCAGTGTCCCCGACACCCTCAATGCGGATCGCTTCGCGACGCTCGCCCTGCTTGCCAAGAGCGACGGCGCGGCCCCACAGCGGGTTCGAGCGATGGCGAACAAGGCCATTGAGTACGCGGCAGCGGATAGCACCGTCCTCGCTCGAGTCCGCGTCAGCCTCTCCTCAATCCTGGCACCGCCCGAGGATTCAACGGCCACTGCCCTGCCGGTGGGAACCCCGGAGGAGATCGCGCTCAAGCGCGCTCGGGCGGCCCTAAACAGCGGTGACTTTGTAGAGGCCGAGCAGCAAGCCAAGGGCGCAATCGAGACCTGGCCTGCCTCTCCCCACCTCTTGGAGCTTGAGTATATCGTGCGCCGGGCGGCGACAAAGAACCCATCAATCGCTGGAAAGGTCGGCGTGCTCTTGCCTCTGACCGGGGATTACGCTCCCGCCGCCGCCCAGCTCAAGCAGGTGATTCAGCTCGCGAACGCGGAGGCTGGTGACCCGATCACGTTTGTTTTCGGAGACACACAAGGCACGGCGCAGGGTACGAAGACCGAGGTCGAGCGGTTGGTCATTGACGAGGGGTGTGTGGCGCTTCTCGGACCCCTGCTGAAGGACAACGGCGACGAAGCGGCCAGACAAGCCGTCGCCCTTCGGACACCCCTGCTCACCCTGACGCAAGGCGGTGACCCCGCGAGCGCAGGTGAGTACGCCTACAGGGGATTCATGACCATCGAGCACCAGGTGTCCGCGCTGCTCCAACACGCATTCTCGCTTGAGGGGCACCGTCGCTTCGCAGTCCTTCACCCCGAGAACGGCTACGGGCACGCGGCTCGAGACGCCTTCACTGCAGGGGTCGTCGAGCGCGGAGGAGAGGTCACTGGAGTCTACGGCTATGCCGAAGATGCCACCGATTTTCGAGCGGTATCGCAGCTGCTCACCGGGAAGGACAAGGAACTCCGACGCGACGAGCTCTACCAAATGCGGAAGGCGGC
>CAZKOI010000352.1:0-3864 GCA_964554315.1 uncultured Enterobacterales bacterium
GGCGTCGGCATCCGCGTCGGCATCGGCGTCGGCATCCGCATCAGCGTCGGCCGGCGAGGTCGCTTCGGGAACGCAGGTGTTGCCGTCGAGACTGGTGCCCTCTCCGCAGAGGACCTTCTCGGAGTCAATGTCTGAGCAACCAATCAGAAAGGCAAGGGTCAATAAACGCATGTTCATCTTCTCCACTACGGATCATCGGGCCGCGTAGGGGGCGAACACCGAGGAGCAGGCATCAGTTCCAAGTGCCATAGGTGGTGTAGGAGCTCCCGTAGGGCCAGACTCGGCCGGCACTGCCCGAGCAGCCCGACTGCCAACCCCAGCACTTACCGCCATCTGGGCTGCACCAGGCCAGCCCAGCGCAGTCGCCGGTCCTGTAGGTGCAGCTGCCATGAGACTGCTCGCAGGACAATCGAGCTTGGTCGCTTGACATCGTTCCCGTCGGAACCTCGTTGTACCAAGTGACACCTTGTCCGTTGTTGTGCACATACATTGGCGTGGGGTCGGGCTCAGAGGTAACGCTGGCTTCTGCGGAGGCTCCAGCGTCGGTTCCATCAGAAGGGGTCGCTCGACACGTCCAGGTTTCCTCTCCGCCCACTTCGCTGGCAGGAACCGTGTCGCCGGGTACGGTTGTGGTCTCAGCACCGACGAAGGGGGCGCCGTCACGGTACCACTCGATGGTGATGGATACCTCATCGCCATCCACATCCGCGGCCGTGTCGTCGAGAATGCAGAGGATGGCGTCCTCCTCGGGAACGGGCGCGTCGGGTGAGAGCGACACGCCGGGCGGTGTCGGTGCCGTGTTTCCGATCACAACGGTGGCGATGGCAGGCTCGCTCGTCAGCTCCCCATCACTCACGACGACGTGGGCCTGAACCTCTTCGCCTCTCACGAAGTGACTGCCGTCCAAGGCCTCCAGGTCACCGTCGATCTCGAGTCCATCGACCGCCCACGTAATGGATGTGGTGGTCTCATCGCCATCTGGATCGTCGAAGTCGATGGTCACGGAGAGGGTGTCGGCAGTCCGGGCCTCTGCGGGGCTGATCGCGACCGAAGCAATGGTCGGAGGGTCGTTGACGCAGTTGTTGTCAATTCCGTCGCCCGCGATCTCCTCGACCCCTGGGCTCCGCGCGGGATCACCGTCGTGGCAGTCGGTGCCTTCGGTGACGTGGCGCGCGTCCGGCGCCTCGCAGGTGTAGGAGACGAGGTAGGGGTCGCCGTAGCCATCCCCGTCCACATCGTCATACCAAGGCGGCGTTGTGTCCAGGTCGAGTGAGTCGTCGTCGTCGTCGATGAGCCCGTCGCAGTCATCGTCCCGATCGTTGCATGACTCCGATGCTCCAGGGCTGATGCTGCCATCGGTGTCGTCACAGTCGGTGTCGACCGAGGCCCATCCCGCGACCGGCGAGCACGCCTCGATGGTGTAGGTGCTCGAGCCGAAGCCATCGCCGTCATAGTCGATGTACCACGTCGACGCATCGGTCAGGCTGTCATCATCATCGTCGATGGCGCCGTCGCAGTCGTCGTCCTCCCCGTTACACGTCTCCGTGGCTGCCGGGTGGATGTCGGCATCGCCGTCATCGCAGTCATCCGCGTTGGTGGTCCAACCCGCCGCGGGAGTGCATGCGATCCGAGTGTACTCCGGGGAACCATATCCGTCGTCATCGTAGTCGATGTACCACGTCGCGCCCTCGCTCAGGAGAGGGTCGTCGTCATCGACGGCGCCGTTGCAGTCATCGTCGATGCCGTTGCAGACCTCTTCCGCATCGGGGTGGACGGATGCATTGCCATCGTCGCACTCCTCGCAGGCCGCCCAGCCGTCGCCATCGACGTCCTCGTAGGCGACGGAGCCGTCACAGTTGTAGTCGCTTGGGTCGCTGCAGTCGGATTCGTCCGCGCCGGGGTGGAAGCGGGGGTCTTCGTCATCACAATCACCGCCCTCGGCCACGTGTCCTTCGGGCGCTGCGCAAGCGAGCGCCCAGACATCGTCATCACCATGGCCATTCTCGTCGACGTCGGCGTACCACATCGTGAGCGAGGAGGGAGCGATGGCCGAGTCGTCGTCATCAAGGAGCCCATCGCAGTCATTATCGATGCCGTCGCATAGCTCTGCTGCGCCCGGGTGTGTCGCGGCATCCGCGTCGTTGCACTCCTCGCAGGCGGCGTAGCCATCCCCGTCGGCGTCTTCGTAGGCCACTGAGCCATCGCAGTTGTAGTCGTTCGCATCTGCGCAGTCATCCTCTCGTGCGCCCGGATAGAACGCCGCGTCGCCATCGTTGCAGTCGAACCCTCGCGCATCGGCCTCCACATGGCCCTCCGGTTGGCTGCACTGCGTGATGGGTGCGGTGTCTGCTCCAAACCCATCCGCATCCGCGTCGGGATACCACGAAAGCAACGTGGTGCCATCCAGGCTGTCGTCATCGTCATCGATCCGTCCGTCACAATCGTTGTCGGCGCCGTCACAGGCCTCAACCGCGTCAGGGTGGACGCTCGGGTTGAGGTCGTCGCAGTCGCCCGCTGCGGGTGTGAACCCGTCGCCGTCCGCATCGATCGAAGCGCTGCCGCTGTCGGTGGGCTCTGCGCTGTCGGTGCCGCTTCCAGCGCCATACGCGGGGACGCACTCACTGCCGCTCAGGCGAGTACCATCGCCGCACAGAACCTTATCCGCCTCCACACTTCCGCACCCGACTGCCAATAATCCAATCCAAAACCGCACAACCACCTCGCTGTGGCAGTACTATAGGCGATGAGAGGCTGGATCGTTGAGTGCAAATCGTCGACCCTTGTTTATTTTAGGCGGTAAGTGGGTTGTCGGTTTGGTGGGGGTGGCCACCCCAGCTGCCTCCATCCTCGGGCTCACGGCCGAGGCTCAGCCGCAAGAGTTTATAGATGAGTCGGTGCAGGCAGCCGAGGAGCTGAGGCTCGAGCGGGCTGAGCTGCAGGCGAAGCTGGAGGCCGCTGAGGCTGCGGGTGCGGCTCATCAGGGGGAAGTGCAGCGTTTGGTCCGCCTTTTGGATGCCGCCGGCGTCGCGCTCGACACACGCGAGGACACCGAAGTGCGTGTCGCTGCAGTCGATGCCTTGGTCGGAAGCAAAGACCCTGTCGTTCTTCGGCTGGCGAGGGTCATCAGTGAGCTGGGTACGGCGGACATTCGGCGGGCCGTCGTCAGCGGGTTGTCGACGTGGGACCACGCTGAGGCGGTCTCGATACTTCAGCGTCGAGCGCTCGCGCGCACCGAGCGCGAAGGAACACGAGTGGAGGCCATCCACGCCATTCGGAATCGAGGGGACGTCGCAGCCGCAGAATTCTTGTACAGCCTCGCGATGGATAAGACGCAGCAGGACGCGCCCCGCCAAGCGGCATTGACGGCGCTAGAAGACCGATTTCCGGCCTTCATGGAAGGGCGGGTGCGCCCGTCGGTCGGGGGGACCTACGCTGGGGTAACGGCGACCGTCGCCGCGAATGCGCTGGCTGGCGGAGTGATGTTGAATTCCGTAGGCATCTGGGGTCGCTCGGAGGCGGCGCCGGCCATCGGTGCGCTGAGTGGCGGGGTCATCGGAGGTGTCACCGCAGGCCTCTACGCCCGCTCAAATCCCGTCGACTCGGGGGCCGGTCTTGCCTACGCGTCCAATGTGACCTGGGGGTTGGTCGGCAGCCTCTATGCATCGGACATCATCTATGGAACCCGTGACACCGAGACCTCTGAGAACATGCGCGCCCTGTTTCGAACGGTTGGCGTTGGGGCGGGAGCTTGGACGGGATTCAACCGAATGGGACGACGTCCATCGACGGATCAGGTCTGGCGCGTGAATGCGGCGGGTCTCATCGGATCTCAACTGGGGCGCTCCTACACAGGACTCGTGCAGG
>CAZKOI010000353.1:0-3851 GCA_964554315.1 uncultured Enterobacterales bacterium
TCCGCATCCGCATCGGCGTCCGCATCCGCATCGGCATCCGCATCCGAATCAATGTTGACCTGGGCAGTGGGGTAGCAGTTGCCGTCATCGCCCAGGGCATACCCATCGCCACAGCTGCCGTCAGACTTGGTGCAGCCCACCATGAAAAAGAGCGTCGCGGCCAGAGATAGGTTGAACTTATGCATCGATTCCTCCCGGTCGCATAAGTCTAACGAGTGCGGCCCGATTGGGCTTGCAGGAGCCCTACAACCGTGTAGCGCAAGACCATCAAACCAGGATACTCCACGATGGGTGGAGGAGGCGCATTGGAGTATCGCGGGCTAAAACTGGACGGCTTCCAAGCCGAGGCCATCGAGGCACTAAGACGAGGTCAGAGTGTCCTGGTCGCCGCACCGACGGGCACAGGAAAGACTTTGGTCGCCGATTACATCGTCGATGAGGCCCTTCGCTCGAACAAGGATGTCATCTACACCGCCCCCATCAAGGCTCTATCGAACCAGAAGTTTCGGGACTACTGTGACCTGTACGGCGATGAACAAGTCGGGCTGGTGACGGGCGACCAGGTGATCCGCCGAGAGGCGCCCTGCAAGGTGATGACAACGGAGATTCTCCGCAACATGCTGCTCGGCGGGGAGAAGCTGGAGAACTTGGCGGCCGTCGTGATCGATGAGATTCACTTTCTCGATGACTCTGACCGTGGAACCGTTTGGGAGGAGGTGCTCATTTACCTTCCCCCACACGTTCGCATTGTCGGGCTCTCCGCCACGCTAAGCAACCTGACAGACTTTGCCGACTGGCTCTCAGAGGTACGAGGTGAGCCCGTTCATGTGGTCATCGAAGAGGAGCGAGCGGTGCCGCTGGCCTTCCGTGTGGCCACCAAGGAGCGGGGACTGGTCTCCGTGGAAGAGATGGACAAGGCCTACAAGAGCTGGCACCGACACGCCGTCAAGAATGTCCGACACCAACCCAAGAGAGGCGGTGGCCGACACCGAGCGCGCGACCGCGGACGAGGGCGGCGCGATCGAGACAAGCCCCGTCTAGGGCGGCCTACGCGTCACTTTCACGTCTTTCGGATGTTGAAGGAATCGAACGATCTTCCCTACCTCTACTTTGTCTTCTCCCGCCAACATGCCGAGTCACTTGCTCGAGATCTCGGAGGTGACCTGCGGGACGACACCATTCTTACCCCCCAAGAGCGTGAGCGAATCGGGTCGTACCTCGATGCCTTTGAGCAGAAGAACGGCGTCGACGTGCTGAGCGGCGACCACAGAGCACTGCTCAGCAAGGGCGTCGGGTTCCACCACGCCGGCCTGCATGTGCACCTGAAGACGCTCACCGAGAAGCTCTACGAGGCACGATTGCTCAAGGTGCTCTATTGCACCGGCACCTTTGCTCTGGGCATCAACATGCCCGCCCGAGCGGCCTGCTTTGACGCGATGGTTCGCTTTGATGGTCGGCGCCTGATTCCGCTTCCGGCACGGGAGTTTATGCAGATGGCCGGCCGGGCCGGACGACGAGGGCTCGACGACTTCGGGCAAGTGGTCGTCCGCACCGACATGGAGGACTGGCCTGAGATTAATCCTCAGCTTCGAGCCTACCTCACCGGCCGGACTGAGCCCGTGAAGAGTCGGTTTTCCCTGAGCTTCAATTCGGTGGTCAACCTGATGCATCGCCACCCCCCCGAGCACGTCAGGGAGGTCGTAGAGAAGTCGTTCTTGGCCTACTATCGCCGGAAGTCGGCCGCACGACACGTCGACAATGCAACGCGTCTTCATGACGCCATCGACACGGAATCCGATGCGACCAACAGCCGGGTAAAGAAGCAGCTTCGACGCGCCCAGCGACTCGAGGAGCGGGCGGCTGCCACGACCGATCGAACGTGGGAAGAGTTCCAAGACAAGGTTCACTTTTTAAAGCAGTGGGGCTACCTGGGTGAAGACGGCGAGTTCAAGGCCGGAGCCAACGCCCTGATGAGCGTTCAGATTTCGGAAATCTTCACGACCGAGCTGTTCCTGAACGGCGTGTTCGATGACCTACCGCCCGACCAGCTCTTCGGCGTTCTCGCTGGGATGTGCACCACGCTGAACAAGCGGGTGGAGGTCCACACCACCAAGGCGGATCGGCGGGCGGGCTGGGGCGTGTCGAAGATTCGGAATTCGCCCATCGTCCTTGCTGCAGACGCCCTGAACGGCTCCGAGACCACGTGGGATACGCGCCTCATTGGCCTCGGCACGCTTTGGGCCCAAGGAAAGACCCTGGCCGAGGTCATGGCCCACGTCTACAGTCCAACAGACGTGACCGGCGACCTCGTCGGCGCATTTCGTCGAGCACGCGAGCTCGCGGGACAACTCAAGCATCTCTGGGCGCACGACGAGCACAAGGCGAGTGAGCTTCAGCGCCTCATGCGCAGCGTAAGCCGAGAAGAGGTAGCAGTGGTAGGCTGAGACCTACTCACAGGCCCCTAGCGTGAGGTCAATGGTCGTGTCTTCCGTGAGCGAGATCATCTCTCGAGCGCAGTAGGTTGGCTCGGCCCCTGCTCCCTCATACAGAGCCGCGTCGATGACGTAGGAGCCTGCTGGCATCACAACCGGGGGTGCGTCGGCTGGCGTTGGACAGTCCGACGCCTCGCCGTCCCATGCAACCAAGGTTCCGGAGAGCACACTGCCCGCAAAACCAATGCTGCAGTGCCCGCCCTCCGCAATGTCGACAGGAACGCGAATAGCACCCACAAACACCGCTCCCGAGGTGCCACTGGGCATAGTGACCGTGTAGGTCAGTTGACCTCCCCCACCCGATGTTCCCCCACCACTGGGCTCTGGGTGAACCGACAGGTCAAAGTCCACACCACTGAAGGTGGATGAGCCGTCCATCGTGATGGGGTTTGACGGACTGCCTACCTCGGACATGTCGTCGTCGTAGCTGATGTTAGCAAACACCCCCACCTGCGCGGCGGCACCTGCAGGGCCCGACGTTGGAAGCTCCTCCTCGTAGGAGATCGACTCACCGGTTGCAGGACATTCGACGTCCACGACACCGAGGATGTACTCCGCAGCCATAAAGTCCGGCAAACCGGACGACGCGTAGACGCCATTCCAGTCGAAGATCACAAGCTGGCACACTGCATCGGCCGGGACGACATGGTCGCCAGCCGAGATTGAACCCGCGAATAAGGCGCTCGAGCTACCGAAGGTGCTGCCTCCCCCACGATTCACCTCGAAGTCAGCGCCGGTGACAGTTGTTCCTGCATTGACGAAGATGGGATTGACCGCAGCGGGCGTTTCGATGATGTCTTGGTCAGGCGTATCGACCTTGAAGAAGAGCCCTACTCGAACAAGGTCATCAAATGCCGACGAAACAAAGAGCTCCACGGAATAAGGCGTGGACGATCCCGGCTCAGGGCAGCCAACAGGCTCTGAGACCACAAGGTCAGGAGCCGTGCTGAAGTCAGGTGTACCGGTTGCCGGATCAACATCATCCCAGTCGAACACGGTAAACTCACAGCTGCTCGTGTCGTCGATGACCGCATCCTCCGCAGCGATGATGGTTCCCTCAAAGGTCATCATCCCCTCCTCTCCAGGTCCAACGGTGCCGTCAGCGTCGGCATCCGCGTCGGCGTCGGCATCCGCGTCGGCGTCCGCATCTGCATCCGCATCCGCGTCGGCATCCGCGTCGGAATCCGCATCCGCATCGGCGTCCGCATCCGCGTCAACGTCGGCCTCGCCTCCGCTTGCGTCCTCGCCCGTGTCGAGCGCGTCCTCAGACTTGGCACAAGCGATGGACAGGCAGAGCGCGATGGAAAGAAACATCGAAGGCGTATTCACAGGTAATCCTCACAAGCCAGTGAGATGAAG
>CAZKOI010000354.1:0-3843 GCA_964554315.1 uncultured Enterobacterales bacterium
GGTGGCTTCGACCAGCGGGGCATGGTCCTCCACTCGCAGGTCTCGCTTGAACCACACCACCGTGGTCAACGCGAGCTCTCCCATCCCGTCACTGACGCCTCTAGGCGGGATCCCGCTTGGAGCGCCTCACGCACGCGCTGCGCGACCTGCTCATCACGACGTCGCAGCTCGGGGACCGCTTGCGCAGCGCAGCCATCACGATGCTCATTCGCGGGTTGCCGCTGAGCACCGCCTCGTTTCGCTGAAGGAAAGACCAGTACAAGTGAGTCATGGGACAGGTCTTCTTGGGATGGAACTGACACGTGTCGCAGTAGTCGCTCATCTTGCTGATGTAGGCGCTTCCCGAGATGTAGGGCTTGGTCACCATGAGGTCGCCCAGAGCGTAGGTTCCCATCCCGAGGACGTTGGGCTCGACCACCCAGTCGAAGGCGTCCTCGAACGCAACCCAAAACCAGTCCGAGAGGGCCTCTGGGTCGATACCGAGAAGCGTTCCCCAGTTGGCGAGGACCATCAGCCGATTGATGTGATGCGAATACCCCTCACGCCACACCTCCTGCACGACGTGGTCAAGGCAGTTGAGGCCCGAGTCTCCTGACCAGTACACAGGCGGGAGGGGTTCGGCTGCATTCAAGGCGGGTTCGGAGCGGACCATGGCGTGAGTGCCGCTGGGCATACTGGCGGGGAGGACGCGGAGCCCGTCTGTTTCAGCGTGCACATGGCGGACAAATTCTCGCCAGCCGAGGAGCTGGCGAACAAAACCCTCCTTGGAGTTTATCGGGAGGTTGAGCGATAAGACGTCATCAAGGAGCCGTCGGGGCAACAGGCGATGAAGGTTGATGAGCCCGCTGAGGCGTCCGTGGAAGAGCTGTGTCGAGCGTGTCGACATGGCATCCTCGTACGGGCCAAACAGCGTGAGGCAGTGCGCCTGGGTCCACTTCCAGAGCCGCTCGACGTCATCGAGACGGGCCGCCAAGCGCTCAGGACGAAGCTGGCCCGGATGGTGAGAGAAGCGCTCCTCGATGAGCGTGACCACCTCGGCCGTGATGTCGTCGACCGGAAAGACGGGGGGCTCGGGGGCGGGCGGCTCTCCTCTCCAAGGCAAGCGGTTGTCTGCATCGTGACTGAGCTTTCCGCCGATGGGGTGCCCCGTGTCGTCCATCAGGATGTCGTAGCGCCTTCGAATGTACCGATAGAATCCATCCATTCGCCAGCGCTTCTTGCCCCGCATGGCCGCCGCAAAGTCCTTTCGCGTGGTGAGCCAGCCGCCATGCTGGTGCTCAACAAGGAGTCCTTCGTTCACCAGCGGCATGAGCAATTGACGCAGCTCACGCTCGGCGGCCACCACGCAGTGCAGTGGTCCAAGCTCATCGGCTACCCCTCGAAGCACCTCGTCATAGGGCCGCCCGGTGAAGATGTAGCGGACGGCGACGCCACGCTCGGCTTGTTCAAGCGCAAAGTGGCGCTGGGCCGTGAGGATGAGTCCGAGCTTCTGCTTGTGCACCAAGCGTTGCGAAGCCTTCCAGGTGGACTCCACCAGCACGATTCCGACCTCCTCCGGCGGAAGACTCGCCAGGAGCCCGAGGTCTGAGTTGAGCTGGTCATAAGCCACGAAAGCCCACGTGCGCGGCCCCCAAGAAGGCGAGGCTGCCCGGAGCTTGGTCATGAAGATGCTGCCCACGTTGGTCTACTCCCGGGATTGGAAGCAGTCGGAGCCGGTAAATATTCCCAGAGGTGACAACGGTCAGACGTCGCGGGATCCGGGCAGGGGAGGTGTTCGCAGTCCTTTGTGGTCAACCTGTCGAGCAGGAGCCCTCCAGTGGGTCGTCAACCCCAGCACGAGAGCGCTCTCTCGAGGTCCCTGAGGGCGGATCTCAATCGGCTGTTTCCTGGCGCATCCAGGTTACGTCGGCAGTGAGCCTGCTCGGCGTGCGACTTGCAATTTGATGCGTTAGCAAGCGGAATGATGGGCCGTGCTGGGAGGAGAAGTCGCCATGGAACGTCGATGGTTGAGTGTGGATACCGCCCGTTCAGCGGCGCTCGATGTTGAGCGCTTCGACTTTTGTCTGACCCACCCGAACCCCATCCTCCTCGCTGCCGAGGTGCGAGATGGTCGGCTGATGAAGCCGAAGGTTACGGGGCGTGCGTCGCCCAATCCGACGATGCTCTACACCACCTCTGTCGAGGGCGCTCAAGAGATCGACAACCCCGATCCCCCGATCCGCTACATGCTCATCCGCTACCCCATCCCCTCGGCTGCGCAGGAGGCGCGCGTCCAGTGGCTCACGGTGGGTCGGACGAGCATGAGCGACCTCATGATCAACGACTACACGATCTCCAAGAACCATGCCCGGATCTACCAGCAGGCGGAGGGGGAGTACGTGCTCGAGGATGTGGGGTCCACGAACGGCACATGGAGAAATGATGAGCGGCTCAAGCGGGGCGAACAGGCCGGCCTTGAGGACGCCGACACCGTCCGCTTCGGTCGGCAGGTGTTTACTTTCTTTATGCCGGGCAGCTTCTACGACTTCCTCATCGGCCTCGATTGACGTGTCTCGATGAGTGCGCGTCGAGGGCGGCACGGATGAGGTCATTCACGGGAAGGCGGTGAGAGGCGTGAACAAGGCGTCATGTGCCTTCCGCTTTCCGACGCGCTCTGATACACTCCCGGTGGTTGGGGTCCCTCGGAATGAGTAAGGAAGTCAAGGCTACATCTGCAGGCGATGTCCTCACGGGCATCGAGCGCACGCTACGGTCTCACCGACTCTACGAGGGTACGGGACCCCAGTACTGGGAGCACTTGGAGTCTCTCACGCGGCTGGTTCGAACCTACTCGGGTGACACGGTGTTCAACCTGAGTCCGTTTGGTCCCTACATCGACGGCGATGAGCCACCGACGGCCCAATCGCCGGTTCGGCTTTGGTTCGAGCTCTTCGAGGAAGGGGTGCGGCAGGTGGTCATTCGCCGAAATGTGCGGAGTCGTGAGCTCGATGAGTTCCTCCGTGTTTTAGGCTCGAACAACACGGGTAGCGGCGACATCGTCACGCGACTGTGGCGCAAGGAACTCGCCAACATCAGCACCCAGGTGGTGAGAACCCTCGTCGGTGTCTGTCGCACACCTGAAGAGGCGCTCAACGATCGGCGGGAGCGCTTGGAATACTGGCGGTCCCAAGTTCGGGGAATATCGGCTGGCGATAGCACAGGCTCAGACAAGGGTACAGCGCTGGACGAAGACGACGTTCGGGTGCTCGCTACCTCAGAGCACACCTACGACTGGATGCGGATGGCGCGAGCCCCAGCCGGTGACGAGCGGGAGAAAAACCAGCGACCCAAGATGGCCACCGAGATTGACCGTCAACTCCAAGACTTTGGTCGGTTCCTGGACATGGCCCGTGTGACCGGTAGCGAGGACGATGCGTTCCTCTCCGCGGTGCTGGAGTCCATGGCCCAGCACGGGAAGGTTCAGGCCACGCGCGCCTTCTGTGACGCCATTCTGGGGCAGTCAGACGATCTCTCGGCGACCTTGATCGAGCGGGCGCAGGAGATCCTAGCTGAGCACGTCGGGCCTACCCACAACACAGACTCCGTTGACGTCTTTGAGGCCGCGCCCAGCCCCGAGCTCAAGGACTCTGCTGCGCCGGAACTGGAGATCGAAGAGGACCTGTCGGAGGAGATTGTCGCCCCCGAGCCCGAGCAGGTCTCCGACTTGGACCGCTTTACGATGGATCTCTCGAGCGACAACCCACGGCAGGCTTGCGAGGCTATCAACGGGTTGTTCAGTATCGGCACGCTAGAGGCGATTGAGATTGCACTGACGGGATACCGGTCAAGCTCTGACTCCGTACG
>CAZKOI010000355.1:0-3842 GCA_964554315.1 uncultured Enterobacterales bacterium
CGTCGGCGTCGGCATCGGCGTCGGCATCGGCATCGGCATCGGCATCGGCGTCGACGCTGGGTGGCTCGGCGTCGCCTTCAGGGTACTTGTCTGTGGAGCATGCCACAGCGAGAAAGAGAGAGAACAGTGGCCAAGTGCGCATGGGGTCTCCGAGTTCGAAGGGACTCAAGGATAGACATTGTACGCGAGGCGTCGAGTCCGGCATAGAAACAAACCGGTGACGGACTCACTGGGCGAGGAAGGCGACCATTCGTTGAATGCCGTCAACGACTCGGGGACAGTGGGTTTGAATCCAGTCAGGGCCGATCTGACCGCTGGCGGCCTTGATGGCGGCGTCTCCATCAAAGTCCACAAATGCAAGACGGCACGTCAGTTCGTCCTGAGGTCTCCCGAAGTCCGAGCCTGGTAGGATCGCGACGCCGGTTTGGTTGAGGAGGGTGCGACAGAGTTGCGCGCTGTCTCGGATGCCCCGACCCTCGAGCTGTGACCGAAGAGGCTCGAAGTTGGGAAACAGGTAGAAGGCTCCCTCGGGGTCGTCGACGGCCACGCCGCCCTCCCGGAGCGTCTGGGCGCACCAGAGGCCCAACGCACCGAGGATCTTTCGTGACGCTGTCAGGTAGTGCTCTAGCTCGGGACCGCTCTCGAAGGCTCGAACGGAGGCATACTGAATGGGCGCGCAAACCGACGTGTAGGTCTCCGAAGCTGCGGTCGCCATCGCATCGAGCAGCCATCGCATTTCAGGAGGAAAGAAGAATGTGCCGATTCGCCAGCCGCCGGCGCCACACCACTTGCTCAGGCCCGAGCTCACGATGGTGCCTTCTGGATAGAACCGTGCCAGCGAGACATGGGCCCCTTTGTGATGGACCTCACCGTAAATCTCATCGCTCACGACAACGAGTTGATGCCTGCGCGCAATCTTCGCGATCTCGTGCAGCTGAGCGGCGCTGAAGGTGAGGCCGGTTGGGTTGGATGGATAGTTGAGTACAAGGACTCGAGGTCGGTCTGGGTCCTCCTCGCAGAGCTGTGCGAGCCGCTGAGGGTCCAGTCGCCAGCCGCTTCTTGGGTCGGTCGGTACCATGCGAACGGTGCGTCCGATGATGCGCGCTTGCGGTGCGTAGGAGACCCAGGCTGGAGCAGGAATCACCAGGTCGCCGTAGAAGACAAGCTGCAGCAAGAAGAGCAGCTCCTTGCTGCCGGGCCCGACCAGGACATCATCGCCCGATCGACCCTCGATTCCGTCTCGCTTTGCGTGGAATGACGCGACGGCGTCTCGGAGTTGCGGAAGCCCCTTCACGGGCAGGTAGTCTTTCTGATGGGCGTTGTCGCGCAGGGCTTGAGCGACGACCTCAGGAACGGGGAAGGGCGACTGGCCCAATCCAAACTTGATGATGTCGTGCCCATCCGCTCGGAGTGCGTCGGAGTGCTCATTGATGGCGACCGTTGCACTGGGTTTCATCCCACGAACGTAGAGGTTGAGGTTCTTATCGGGTCCGCTCATTGCTGATTTACCTCGGGGCCGGTCTGCGCCTGCTTTACCCTTCCGCTGGGTGGATGCCAGTGAAGGGGGCTCGGCCTCAGGGTCGTGGCGCTTGGTGCGACGGACATCGGGAGACCGCCTGGCCAAGGATACTGCGAGCGGGGCGCCGGATATTTAAGAATTTCTCCGCGGAGTAGAGTTTTGAGTGGTCGGTGGCCTCGGCATAGCGGAGGGGCTAAGCCAGCGAATCGGAGGGGAGATGCGACTGTTCTTCATTAGCCTCGCCTATTTGGGTTGCGCGACACCCAAAGAGAGTGACGATGCCCTCATCGAACTTCCCAGCTTGGGAGACGATACCGGTGTTTCCGCGGATGCGGATGCGGATGCGGATGCCGACGCGGATGCCGATTCGGATGCCGACGCGGATGCCGATTCGGATGCCGACGCGGATGCCGACGCGGATGCCGACGCCGATACGGACTCGGACGGGGGCCCACCCCTCGACTCACCGTGCCCTGATGACGTCGTCTGCCTGAGCAGCTTTCCAGCGAGCCACGCGGGCAACACCGCGACATCGGATCGAAGCGACTTTGACAGCTACGCGTGCGCACCAGGAACGGATGAGTCGGGCCCTGAGGTCCTCTACAGGATTGCGGTTCCCGAGACGGGGCTGATCACGTTGAACCTTCGCAACATGGCGTCGGGTGCAGATGTTGACGTTCACCTGCTCAGTACAGATGACCCTTCCGATTGCATCTCGAGGGGACACTGGATGGCCGGGGGGTATGTTGAGCGCGGCTACTACTGGGTGGTCGCGGACTCATGGTCTGGACCTGCGAAGGCAGGAAGCTACACCCTTGATGTGGGCTTTGTAGCGGTGGCCGACCTCGAGGCATGGGGAATGGATCCCACGCCGGCAGATGACGCCCTCTATGCGATGGGCGCTGCCTTTGAGTATGGCGATCCCGACCGGCCGTACTACGCGATCACCGACTTCTCATTGCACTCCGGACTTGAGCGGCTTTGGGTCGTGGACCTTGTTGATGGTGCGTTGCTCTGGAACCTCCATGTCACTCACGGGGAGGGGTCTTCCGGCAGCTCGGACGCGATGGCGACATCCTTCTCAAACATTAATGAGAGCCACCAGTCGAGTCTCGGCATGATGAAGGGGGGCGAGATCTACTGGGGCTCGTTCGACCGCTCAATGCGCATCGATGGCATGGAGTCGACCTACAATGGCCTGGTGAGGTCGCGTGCTATCGTCATGCACGGCGCCGAGTATGCCCGACCGGAGTTTGTCGATATGTACGGACGGGCGGGCCAAAGCTGGGGCTGTCCGGCAGTAGACGACCGCCTAGTAGACGACGTCATCGACGTGCTGAGTGATGGCAGCATGTTGTTCTTCTGGTATCCAGACGGTGACTGGTCGGTGCACTCGTCCTACCTGGATTGATGTGCGGCGACTCTTCCGTGAGGTGCCGCTCATTCTAGGTGTCACGCTCGGCGTGGCCGGCTTGTGGTGGCATGGTCGAGCCTTTGTGGCGATGGACTGGCCTGCAGGCTTCGACTGGGAACGCTATCTGCGAGAGACGTGGGCTTATTGGCACCCCGGCACCATGAACAGCACGTGGCTTGAGCCCCTCTACTCATACATCCTTGGCAGCCTCGGCGATGCGGTGGGCTGGGGCTGGGCGGGTATCCTCATCTCGTCGGTGGGGTCGGTCTTGCTGGTGTTGGGATCAGGGATTCTGGGGCGTGCTTTGGGTGGGCCTTGGGTGGGAGCGGTGGCCGCCCTGGCGATTCCGTTGACACCCCAGTTAGCGGCTGCGGCGCGTTGGGTGAACGTCTACCCAGCGCTCAGTGGCGCGACCGCGATGGGGCTGGGGTGCACGGCTGCCCTGGCGCGCTGGCCGAGGCTCTTCTGGGCACTGAGCGGTGGAGGGTTTGTCGGTCTGGCCTGGGCGCTGGATGGCCGAACCGTGCCGCTTCTTCCGGGGCTTGTGCTTATCGGGGCAATGGGGGCGCTCGGCGGGCAGACCATCTCAAGGCGCGCGGTGCTTGCGGTTGCTTTTGGCCTCGGGTTGATGGTGGGTCCGGCGAGCCAGTCTGCGCTTCGTGTGGTGCCGCGGGAGACGACGACTCAAGTGGCCGAGATCTTGCGGGGCATCGAGCTCTCGAAACTTCGAGTGAGCCCGGACCCGGTGCTTCGCTCCGCGTGCGCCGAAGAGCCTTCGGAGGTCATCAACCTTCCAGGTCTGCTTCGACCCTGTGCGGGTGCGCTAGCGAGAGACAACGCCGAGCGAGTCGATCACGGCCTGCCGTTTGGTCTTGCCTCAACCCTGTGGTTGCTGCCCTTGGCGCTGCT
>CAZKOI010000356.1:0-3836 GCA_964554315.1 uncultured Enterobacterales bacterium
GAGCCCATCTGGGCCAGTCCGGAGCCGGCCTCGTGGCGTCCGTTGCCTTGGCGGGATCGACGACCATTGCCTCCGCCAGCGGTCACGCAGGCAGTGACCTCCCAACGGCCTTTGCTGTGATGCTCGCTATGGATGCAGCACTGAGAGGCCAACATCGTACGGCAGGCATGGCTGCAGGACTCGCACTCAGCCTAAAATACACGGCGTGGGCACCCTTGGTCGGTATCTGGCTGGTGATGAAGGTGCCGTGGAGTGCAAGAGTGAGGGCCGGCATACTCGCGCTCAGCCTCGTCTCACCATGGTGGGCTCGAAACCTCCTCAGCGGATACCATGCGCTGTTTCCTTTCATGGGCTGGAGCGAGCCAGAAATGTCGTTCCAGCTGCTGACCAAATACGGCGCGGGTCGGGCATGGCTGGATTTTATGTGGCTGCCCTACCGCATGGTCTTCGAAGCCGATCCTTTCTCGTTCGAGTTCATGGGGCGCCTTCATCCGTACACCGTGATCTTGCTGCCGCTCTGTGCACTGAGGCGCTCCGATGAGCATCTTCGTCCGTGGCTAATTGTCGCCTCATTAGGTCTGATTGGCTGGGCTGCAGGGCCCCACTGGCTCCGCTACCTCATTCCAACGCTACCCTTTGCCGCTCTCGCGGGCGCATACGCCGCAATCAGGGTCAGCTCACGGCCATGGCTGCTCGGGCTCCTCGGCTTAGGGCTAGGTGTCGGGCTCTCAAGTGGCTTGAAAGGCCACTGGATGACCGGAGCTGATCACCTCAAACTTCGAGACGGACCGGAGGCCGCGGAGGCCATTAGATTCTGCAATGACGCGCTCCCCGAGGGGTCGCGCATCGCGATGCTGTTCGAGTGGCGAAGTGCAGACGTTCACCACCGCCAGATTCTGGGCAGCGTGGAGGATCACAATCCTACCCGTCACTTCCTCCTGAGAAACAGCCATAGAATCATCGATGCGTTGCGAAGCGAGGGCGCGACCCACGCACTGGTCCGTGAGACCACCTTTCTTCCCGTCACCTACAACACCATTGGTCGGGAACGATTCAACCGCGAGTTTCGCGAGCCGATTCAGAATCTCGACCACGCTCTCCTTATGGGGGCCGACCTGATCTTCCGATCACCCTCACACCGAGTATATCGAATCCCGGCGGTGAACTGACTTGACACCCTCGGCCATCGGAATACCAGTCGTGTCGCGCGGAAGTGGCGGAATTGGTAGACGCGCTAGATTCAGGTTCTAGTGGCCGCTTGGCTGTGGGGGTTCAAGTCCCCCCTTCCGCACCATCTCGAGAAACCGTGGGCGAGTCCACGGTTTTTTTGTGCCCCTACCCCGTGCTCACCACGACACAAATGTCGTTGTTCGGTCCGATGGAAAGCGACTAAGCTGGGGGCAGTGGAGTGACGGACCTCTTTTGCGACTGTTGGCACACCCCTTGCAGTTCCATTGATTCGGAATCCCCGGAGAAGAAATGAAAACATCCTTCCTCATCTACTACGCTCTTGGCTGCGCGAGCGATGCCGATATCTCAGAAACCGCCGGCGATGCGCTGTACGCAGAGGATGCAGGACAGACCCTCGCACCGTCCGAAGATGGCGCTGCAGGAGAGGGAGCCGATTGGGACGATTACGAGCCGGAGGTCGAGGACGACCTGCTCGCTCTGCGGCCAGCAACCACGCCCGAGTACGTCTTCGTCGCCAACCCCGACCGCGACACGGTGACACGAATCTCAGTCCCGGGACTCGCGGTGATCACGACCGAGGTGGGCAGGAACCCCATCAGCATCGCCGTGACTCCCGACAACGAGACGGCGGTGAGCTTCAACATGGACTCCGACGATCTCAGCATCATCGACGCGGATGACTTAAGCGTGCAGACGGTTGCGGTGCGAAGTGGTCGCAACGAGATGGTCATGTCCCCCAATGGTGAGTGGGTCATCTGCTACTTCAATCAGAACTCTGACGAGCCGGGTTCGTCCATTGGCGGAGCGCAGTCCTACAACGACATCAGCCTTGTCAACATCCTCACTCTGGAGCACTTTCCCATGGTCGTTGGGGCCAACCCTCACGCGGTCCACTTCAGCGCCGATGGCGAGACTGCGGTGGTGGTCAGTGACACCTACCTCAGCCACATCGATCTCACGGACGATGAGCCCGCTCCGGAGCACATCGCAATCGCCGACGACCTCGTGGACCCTCCGGTCGCCGAAGAGGTCGTCCTTGCACCCGACGGGCGGACCGCTGTGGTCCGGCAATTTGGTGCAACGAGCCTGGTTCACGTAGACCTGACGGCCCGATTGACGACGCCTCTTGCTGTCGGCAGCAACCCCACCGACCTCGACATCACGCCCGACGGAACCCAGCTCGTGGCGGTCGCGCGCGGATCGGGAGAGCTCTGGGTATACGACCTCGAAGACCCCTTCGAGAACCAAGATGTCCTCGCTCTGCCCGACACAGCACTCTTCGGCTCGGTGTTGCTGAGCCCCGACAATGCGCGCGGTCTCTTGTACAGTACAGCGAGCGGAGAGAGCGTCTTCGCGAGTTGGGATCGCGCCTCCAACGATGTGGTCCTTCGAGACCTGGTAAAGCCGGTAAAGAGCGTGGGGATTAGCCCAACCGGCGAGACCGCCTTGATCGCACATGGGTGGGAGAACGGCACTGATGTGTCCACCGACTCGCCCTACTACGGACGCCCAGCGCTCTCGCTCATCGACCTCGAGACGTTCTTTGGTACGGCGCTGGCGCTCCCGTCCGAGCCCAAAGACTTCGCCCATACACCCGACGGCAAGATGGGGTTCTTTGTGATGGAAGACCAACCCTTCCTGGAGATTCTCGACTTCGAGTCCTTGATCCATGAAGAGGTTTCCCTGAAGAGCAACCCTGTTCATCTCGGCACCTTGCTGGACACCGAGACCGCCTACATCAGCCAAGAGCACCACCTCGGAAGAATCAGCTTCTTTCACCCCGACGACGGTCAGCTCCAGACCCTCACGGGCTTCGAGCTCAACGCCAACATCGAGCAGTAGACACCCATGCGCTTCATCAATCTCTCTATCTTCTCTCTCGGGCTCACCGCCTGCAATCCATGGCCCCAGAGCCAGACCTTGTACCTAGACGAAGCCCTATGGGACGCCGAAACCGTCACCCTAGACGACGGCGTCTACGCCATGTTGCCTCGAGCGGGGCAGCTGGTTCGAGTGGGCACAGACAATACCTGGCAGGAGGTATCCCTGGACGGTGCTCGTCCTATCTCCATCCGCCCCGACGCCAACCATGAGCGACTAATGGCCCATGTTCAGTGGCCCGTGTGCCACGATCCCGCGCCCAACATTGTGTTGGTTGAGGAGTGCCCTGAGGATGCACTCTCTTGGGAAGCTGAGATGGCCATCATCGACGAGGGCCAGCGGGTCGCAGTGTCTCGGGTTCCTGCACACATGAACGGCATGGCCTTTGCGCCAGACGGGAACACCGTCGTGAGGTGTATGGACAGCAGTCTTGAGAGTCACGTGGTGAGGGGACCGTTGGTTGACCTGACCGAGATCATGTTCCTTGAGATGGACTCAGGGGAAACCGAGGCTTTGAGTATTGGATTTGCCCCCCGGTCGGTGCTCTTTACATCCGATGGCGCTAGAGCCGTCGTGATGTCCAAGTCTCATGCCATTGTCATCGACATGGCCAGCCGTGCCATCGAGATCGAGTATCCACTCACGCTGGATGCCGACATCGAAATCGACCCCTCTGTCGCCGTCCTCAGCCCTGATGACCGCTATGTCTTGATCGCCATCGACGGGCAAACTGACCTCTATAAGCTGGATCTTGACGTCGTTAG
>CAZKOI010000357.1:0-3833 GCA_964554315.1 uncultured Enterobacterales bacterium
GAAGGGAGAAGGTGGCGTCAACATAGGTGCCGTCGTCTTGGCTCAACAGGAGCACGTTTCGGGCTGTTGCGCTGACGTACAGGTCGGGACGTCCGTCGTGATTGAAGTCGTCTGCATCCGCGCCCATGGCGTCGTGCCGAAGGTCTAGACCTAAACCAGGCGCGACATTCACAAACTGGTCCGTCTCCCATTGCAGGAGGGCGTTGGGGGCCTTGGCAGCGCCGTTGTCATTGGCCACAAAGATCTCCGGCTCGCCGTCGCCGTACCAGTCGAGCCAGAAGGCGTCGAAACCATACCCGGGTACGTCGGGGCGTGGGGTCTCGTCTTCGGCCAGGCTAGGGCTCTCATAGGGACCCCAAACGAACACATCGTGACCCAAGTCCGAGTCGTCGTCGGGGTGGGAGCTCAGGGCGAAGAAATCCAGCTGACCATCGCGGTCAAGATCATGCGCCTCAAGCTCTCGAACATAGAGCATCTTCTCCAATGAGAGGAGGCTCCAAGGCACCGCCGTGAAACCTGTCGGGTCGTTTCGTGCCCAGAAGTCGAAGCCAGGGGTCAAGAGATCGTTGTCGCCGTCTCCATCGAGGTCTGCGAGGGTCGGCTGCCAGGCCGCCTCGATGAGGGGCTGAGGCTCGGTATTGAATCGGTCTCCTGTCCATCGATGGAGGGTCAGGGGCTCGGAAGGATGGTCGGGTCCAGCGTGACCAAAGGGGTTGGTGATGATGTCCAGGTCACCGTCGCCATCCATGTCGTCGACAACGATGTAGGTGGCTTCTCCTGTGACTCGGCCGTCATCGGGACGACTCGGTAGGCCGAGCTCCGCCCCTCGTTCAACCCATACCGGGCGGTCCATGGGTTGTTCACAGCGAGACACGGGTCCAAGCGCTGGGTGACTGACATACGGAAACTGCCCGGTGTCACTCGTGCGACTTTGGCCGGTGTCGGTCTCCGAAGAGCGAGCGGCATACTTGGCGGGACGGGTACAGCCCGATGCCCCGATGATCCCGGCGAGAGCCAGTAGAAAGCCTCGATGAGGGATCCTGACCATCAGTCCACAGTGTGCTCGAAGACAAAGGCGTCGCGACGAATCTCGGTGCCGAGGTGCCAGGCCATCGCGCGCACGACCACAGGCTCGGAGCGGGGCGAGCGATAGGTGTGGCCTGAGGCCAGGTGGTCGTTGTCTCCCAGCTCCATGTAGACCCATTGGTCGCAGCTCGCATCGGCGACCTGGCCGCTGTTGAGGTTCCACCAGGTGTCCCAGCCGAGCCAGCAGGTGCGCTTCCAGGCATTGACGTGCAGCGTCTCGAGGGCTCCGGTCTCCTCGTCGATGACGGGGATCTGCAGGGGCGTCGGCTCGCTCGTGCCCCACCAGACACCGGAGGTTGGACCGATGGCCTCATCGGTGACCACAAAGTAGGTCGATGAAGGCGCATCGGCGAGTGCGGTCGGCCCCTCGTAGGGTGCCTCTCGGAGATTGACGACCTCGGCGTCATAGAGCCTCAGGCTGATATCGAGCGGGATCTCGGCGAGCTCACCCTCTCCCTCGTAGGCGGTGATGGAGTAAGAGCCGTCCTGTCGCCAGGTGCCGCCCGAGAGGTGGGTGTTCTCATCATACGGTGCCCAGACCCGGAGGCCTTGCTGAAGATTTGGCCGGTCAACCCAAGGCGTCTGGTCGTTGATGGCTCCCGACCAGGTTGCGTCGCCTGCCTCGATCGTACGCTGGGCATAAACGACCAACTCGCTCGACTCTCCCGCGTCGCTGATCACCGGGACGCGGATCGAGGTGTGGGTGTCGGGCTCGCTGCAAACCACGGGCGCATCGTCTGCAAGATCGGGCGCGCTGAAGTGAATGGGCTGCTCAGCACGCCGCCAAGCCGTGCGTTGTTCTCGGCTTGAGCAGTTCACCTCGGGCTCGCAGAGATCGGTGAGGTAGAGCGTGCCGTTGGCGCGGTAGCCCTTGCCCATTCGGACGGGCGCTGGAGGGGCTTCGCCGCTAGGCGAGATCGCCCGCGATGCGAGGAGCGTTGCGTCGTCAGTATCGAGACCCGGAGCGGGTGAAGAGGCGCGGTGCAGGCTCACCTCCGTGGGGTCGCGAGTCATGTCGAGGTTGACCGAGAATTGGAAGAACGATGTGTCATCTTCGGCGATGAGCGGCTGGGCGATCAGCATGTGCTCCTCGGTCCCGTCGGCGTAAGACACGGTCAAGAAGTACTGGGCGCCGGTGTAGTGGGGGTCGAGGTCTTCGGCGTCCGGATCTGCGAAGCCAAACACGTTTCCAGACGCGAAGTGTATGGGGGGGTAGATCCGCGCGGAGTCGGCGTCTCGACCGAAGGCACCGATGATGGTCGCGACAGGGCCTCCCATGCCGATGACATCCTCGGCGCCCTCTCCTGGCAGCTCCGTGAGCTCGTACGAGGTTGTCTCGGGGTTCCAGGCGAACACCCCCGGCACGCCATCCGCCTCACGAAAGGTCGGCGAGGTGTTGAGCCAGTTGTTTATCTTCCAGGCATGGTAGGCCGTGTACTGGGGGTAGCAGCCGACAGCGTTGCTGCTCTCGCCGCCGTTCATCGGATCGCGCTTGCCCACCACTCCGCCCGCGTCGTCCAACACGGGACCGGTCTGCCCGACCCGGTACCATGTCCTGAAGCGCCCGCTGAGGGTGTCGAAGCCCCACGGGTGGGTAGCGAGATTGACGCCATCGAGCGGATACTCGTCGCCGATGCCCCAGCCCGCAGCTGTGCCTGAGGTGAAGTGGAGCAAGGTGGCCGAGTGCCCGACCTCATGGATGAAGGCATTTCCACACTCGCCGAGCCAGATGCCGGTCCAGCCCGTCCATCCAGCAGCCCAAGGAGCATCGTTCAGGTCAGAGTAGCTGCCGTCCTCGTTTCGTACCCATCCGGAGCCAATCGACGTGCCGAAGGCGTATGGGGAGCTGTCTCCGCCCGACGTCCTAGCGAGGCCTCGACCGGTGTTTGCGAGGCTCATTGCGATAGCGAATTGGTGCTTCACGATGTGCCATCGGTCGGTGTCGGAGGTCACGGCCAGGCGCTCCGCTTCAGAGGTCACGGCGACCGGGCCCGAGGGGGTTCGAACGACCAATTCGTCGACCCGCCAGGGGGCAGAGTCCACGACCTGCATCTCGGCAGCGGGAAAGACGCTGAAGAAGTCACGTCCGACCTGCTCACGTGGCATGGTGAAGGTCTCCTTGTCTTCCTCCCCAAAGAGCACCATCTTCGAGCGACTGAGGGTGAACTGACTTGGCGGAGCAAGGCCGATCAGGTCAACCTCCCTCACGTAGAGACCGTCGGCGGACCGCGTACCGATGGTCAGGAGCACGTCCTCCTCAAGCCACGAGTATGGGAGCATGACGCTCCATGCTCCAGACGACCACGGCTCCAGCGGTGTCTCGGTCAGATCTTGCTCGAGAGGAGTAGGCAGAGCATCCGGTCTATCGAGCGGCAGGACGCCGATGAGTGTGGTCCCTGACCAGGCCGCAATGCGGACATCCGCATCGTCCTCAAGCGCTTCACTCGGCTCGAGCAGCAGCATAGCGGCGCGACCGGTGATGAGGGGCGGGGCCCAGCGCGTCTCGTCGTCGCGGATGACGTGAGTCTGACCAAAGGACACCCCACCCTCCATCGGGCCAGCAGGCTCTTCATCAAACCACGGCAAGGCGGGGACCAGCTCGTCTCGGCAGGCATCGAGCGGATCCGATAGCGGGCCGGTGTCATCGGCATCGGCGTCGGCGTCGGCATCGGCGTCGGCGTCGGCGTCAGCATCGGCGTCGGCATCAGCGTCGACGTCGGCATCAGCGTCGACGTCGGCATCGTTGT
>CAZKOI010000358.1:0-3815 GCA_964554315.1 uncultured Enterobacterales bacterium
AGCGCGCCTGTTCGGCCCGATGTGATTCTCCTTACCTGGGATACCGTTCGGGCCGATCACGTCGGCGGTGATTGGACGCCGACCTACAATAAGCTCGCTGAACGGGCCGTACGCTTCGAAGAGGCCCGCACGACAGCGCCCATCACCCTTCCTGCCCACGCCTCCATGATGACCGGCGAGCTTCCGCCGATTCACGGCGCGCGGGACAACGGCACGTGGCCCGTGGTCGACGGACTGCCTACCCTTGCCGAGCGCTTCCGAGACGCCGGCTGGACCACCGGGGCCTTCGTGTCGGCATCGGTGCTGGACAGTCGCTACGGTATCGCGCGCGGCTTCTCCACCTACAACGACCACATCCGTCCAGGCAAGGATCGAATCGTTGCCCATCGGACAGGGGCGGAGACCGTCGAACATGCGATCGACTGGATGATGGACAAGCCCTCCGATCAGCCCTTGTTCCTCTGGGTTCATCTGTTCGACCCTCACCGCCCGTGGGACGACCCTCCCGGGCCGGACCAGACGCCGTACCAGACGGCCATCAGCCTCGCTGACTCGGCCACGGCGCGATTGTTGGACGCCTTGGACGCACGCGGGCGGCTAGAGTCGTCCGTCATCGCGCTCACGAGCGACCATGGCGAAGGCCTGGGTGAGCACGGAGAAGAGACGCACGGCTTCTTCGCCTACGACAGCACCATCCGTGTACCGCTCATGTTCTGGGTCGGTGCGGAGGTCGAGACGACACGACCAACCACATCCAAGACCGTGCCCGGACCCGCCTCAATCGTTGACATTGGGGCCACTCTGTTGGCCGCCAGCGGGCTCGAGCCCATCGGAACTGACGCCGTCAATCTCCTCAGCGTCGACACCGTCCCCGAGCGCGTCTTGAGCGTCGAGACGGTCACGCCAGCTCTGGACTTCGGCTGCGCGCCCATTTTCGGTGTCTATGAGAAGAAGCGCGTGTGGTACGACACCCCCAAGAGAGAGCGCTACCAGCTGGACTCCGATCCAAAGCAGCTGGTCAACCGCTACAAACCCGACCAGGCGAGCGAAGCGGACGCCATCTTCAGCCGCTTCCCCCGCTCATGGCCACCCCGTACTGATCCGCTGGAGCTCTCGGACGAAGACAGGGCAGCGCTCGAGTCCCTGGGGTACATCACCCGAAGCGAAGCCCCCGCGGGCACCAGCGATGTCGATGCAAAGGACCTCGTCGACCTGTTCAACCTCCTCACGAACACGCCTGACGAACCCGCACTTAGCCTCATTGACCGGGCCGATGCCATGGTCGCGAGACACGGGATGGTTCCTGCGCTGATGTTGTTCAAGGCCGACTTGCTCGATGCGCTGGCCCGCCCTGTCGATGCCCTACAGACGGTGAAAGACGCGGCGACGGCTCACCCCACCGATCGCGACCTCAACGGCGAGTATCTACAGCGGCGGCACGCACTCGAGGAGCTGAGTCGCCTCGCCACCGCCATAGAGGATGAGGTGGCTCGAGATCCGTCCAGCCTCACGGCTCAACGAGACCTCGCGCTGACCTACCACCGCCTCCAGCGCTTCGACGATGCCGAGTCCACCTACCGACGGATCCTCGCCGCCCACCCAAGGGAAGACGACGTTCGCGTCGACATGGCTCGGATGTTCGCCTCCCAGCAGCGCTACGACATCGCCCTCAGCAGCCTCGCTCCCGCGATGCGCCGTCCAGACAGGAGCCCTCAGATCGACTGTCTTGCGGGACGCCTGATGCAGCGGGGCCTTGGCCGTGCAGACGAGGCCGAGGCCCTGCTCAAACAGTGCCGTCAGTGACCACCGAGGGAGGGCCAGACCTGGTCGCGCTCTGAGAGAACGGGGTCGACATCTGGCCAGTCGATCTTGAGGACGGGGCAATCCCAGCGCAGCCCACCTTGATGATCAGGCTCGTAGATGGAGGTGCATCGGTAGTGAACCGTGGCCGGTCCCTCTATGACATAAAACCCATGCGCAAACCCCGGCGGCACCCAGAGCTGCTGAGGCTGGTCGGAGCTCAGCTCGACAGCCACCCATTTGCCATAGGTTCGAGAGCCCTGTCGAATGTCGACCGCAACGTCGATGATTCGCCCACTCATCACGCTCACGAGCTTGCCTTGCGGATTGACCCGCTGAAAGTGGAGGCCTCGAAGGACGCCTCTCGCCGACACGGAGACGTTGTCCTGAACAAAGGGTCCGATTCCGACAGCGGACCACACCTGGGCATCGAAGTGGCGGATGAAACGCCCTCTCGGATCGTCGAAGTGCTCAAGGTCAATGAGGAGGACGTCCGGAATCTCGGTGGGATGTGCCTTCATGGGATCACAGCGTACCTCGCGCTCTAACTCCTGAGCAATCGTTCGATGAGATTGATGCGAGGCAAGTGTGAAGGCACGTTTCAAGGCTGTTGTGGGTATTCAGACCGCGCGTGGCGTTGTCTTCGGGACAACCGACTGGCTCAAAGGCCCGTTGCTCCAGCTCCGAGCACCATGCGCCCCACCGCCGGAGACCTCAGTCATCATAAAGATTGAGCTGCCTGACGGCGAGAGCTGGCTGGTGGCGGAGGCACGAATTGTACGATGCACTGCACTGAAGGGCTCCCGCGGCGTTCGGGTGCTGACTCGAATCGACCACATGGGTGCGAAGGATAGGCGACGCATCCGCGACTTCCTGGGCACGACCGAGATCGCCTCACCCGCCCCGCTATCGCCACCGGTGCCTCTTCATGAGCCCACGATCGATCTCTCAAGAGATGGCCGAAGCCTTACGGCCCGGTGGTCCGATGCCCGCCGCTTTCGGCGAGACTGGGCACTTCACATCAGCCGAGGGCGCCTACCTGTCAGAGGGCGCCCCCCCCAGCGGCGCGCCTTCATGATGCGACTCGTGATGCCCGATGGATTCGTCACCACCTTCCCCGCGGAGATCGGTGAGTCCTTGGCGGAGGGTTGGCTGGTGCGTTTCCTTGTCCCTAGGGAGGCTTTTAAAAGGATGATTTGCTACGCGGAGCACCGATCGGCGAGGGTGGTCTGACCAAGCGCGTCGGTTAGGGGACCCCTCACCAACATCGGGGAGACGTCCATGAGCCAAACACCGACCATCATCTACACCAAGACTGACGAGGCACCCGCGCTCGCGACCTACTCTTTCCTGCCCATCATTAAGGCCTTCACCGGCTCATCGGGTATCGCCATTGAGACCCGCGACATCTCGCTCGCAGGCCGCATCTTGGCAGGAATGGCCCCTTACCTCCCCGCCGAACAGCGCGTCCACGACGCCCTCAGTGAGCTCGGAGACTTGGCCAAGACCCCCGAGGCGAACATCATCAAGCTCCCGAACATCTCGGCCTCTGTGCCGCAACTCAAGGCTGCAATCGAGGAGCTTCAGGCCAAAGGCTATGCACTCCCGGCCTACCCCGAGGAGCCACAGACCGACACAGAACAAGCCATCAAGACGGCCTACGACAAGGTAAAGGGTTCGGCCGTCAATCCTGTCCTGCGCGAAGGCAACTCGGATCGACGCGCACCGAAGGCGGTGAAGGCCTATGCAAAGGCGAACCCTCACAGCATGGGCGAGCGGGCCCCCGACTCGGCCTCTCATGTGGCGACCATGTCCGCTGGGGACTTTCGGTCCAACGAAAAGTCCGTCACGCTGGTGGAGGACACGACGCTCAAGATCGAGCACGTCGGTCCCTCCGGTACGACCACCCTCAAAGAGGGGATCGCGGGTCTCGCAGGAGAGGTCGTCGACGCCACATATATGAGCAAGTCGGCCCTCCTGAGCTTTCTCGCCGGTGAGATCGAGGATGCACGGTC
>CAZKOI010000359.1:0-3795 GCA_964554315.1 uncultured Enterobacterales bacterium
CTGCTGGAGACCCTGCTGGGCCCCTCTGCACGCGCGGTAGCCATGGCTCTCGGCGCACTTCTTCTGCTCCGCGCAGCGAGGATCTACGCGGATCCGGCTCGCATCGCGCTGTGGGCTGGCGGATTGTTCGTCCTCCTCTCTCCTACGGTGCACCCCTGGTATGTGCTCTGGGCTTGGGTACCTGCGCTTATCTGCGGTGTGAGGGCCTGGACGGTGCTGGCCACGCTGGTTCCACTGTCCTACGCTGCACTGGCCAGCTACGATCCCATGACGAGTAGCTGGGAGGAGCCCTGGTGGCCGCCACTGTTTTCGACGCTTCCCTTCTGGATCGCGCTCCTATGGGAGTCCGTACAGCACGCGACGCGGCCGGGGCCCTGGGCGGCTTCACCGACCTCGACAGCCCCGCCATCTGCGTCCCGGACGGAACCCGATACCTCGATCTTGTTTCCGCGCTGACCGCGCTCGGTGAGCGGCTGCCCAACCGTGGGCCCGTGGTCATCGGGCTCGGACTTCATCGACCGATGACCGCGGAGGCGCTGGCACCGCTGGCGGCCTTCGGACCGATTCAGCATGACCCCGATGATGTCGTACCGACCCGCACCGTTGCAGGAATTCCCGGTACGGTCAGTCGCCATGTCGCCGAGGCTCCCTACGCGATTGCCGTGGGTGTCGTGGAGCTCCACCAGTATGCCGGAGTCTCGGGTGGGCACAAGGCGGTGGCGGTCGGCTGTGGTGGACGAGCGACCATCGCAGCGCTCCACCATCGAGACCGGGTCTTGGCGCCAGGAGTGGAGATTGGCCGCGTGGCCGGCAATCCGTTTCGTGAGGCCGTCGATGCACTGGGGGAGGCGGCAGGGTGTCGGCTTGCGCTGGTCTGGGTACCGGCAGTGGGTTTGTGGATGTTCGGGCCGCCTGACCAGGTGGTGCGTACCGCCCTCGAGCACATGCAGCCCTGGCAGATGTGTCCCGTCGCTGCACCCGGGGCCGTTCTCGAGGTCACCGCGGAGAAGGGCATCAGTCTCTATCAAGCAAGCCGTGCAGCGACCTACCTCGCGCTCTCTCCGCGACCTCCGCTTTCGGACGGAGCGACGCTCGTAATCCGTGCCCCGTGTCCCGATGGGCTAGGTGCGGAGGAGGGCTTTGTGCGCGCGCTCACAAGCCAAAGGCCACCATGGGGTGGCCTGCTGGATGGCGAACCTCCGACGGGGGCCGGTGCCCAGAGAGCGGTCATCTTGGCGCTCATGGCGAGACGATACAGACTCGAGGTTGAGGGCTGTGTCGACCCCGAGGTCTTCATGGCTGTAGGCATAGAGGCGCGCGCGGACTGTCGGAGATACCCGCCTACTTGGCTGCACGTAGATCGGCCCTTTCAGCAGATTCCTCAGCTCGCTGGTCCTCAAGCCACAGACGGCGGCTGACCAAGACAAATCCCACCAGGAACAAGCCCATGAATGGCAGGCTCGACCAGCTGCCTTGGCGAATGCCCCAGACCACGGCGACGCCGTAATAGAGCGCCATGGCAGAGGTGATGGTTCGGCGAAGCGGTGAGGGGCTTGGACGTTCAGGCATGAGGCGTCCGCGGCCCCGCTTCGGCGTGCGATCAAAGGTTGCGTCGCTGCTGATCAGACCCTCGATGGTGGCGAGCGTCTGCGACGGGGCACAGCCGACACCGATGGCCATAGCCAGCGGGATCTCCCAGATCCTCTGACGAACGCTCTGCCCCACTCGAGCCAAGGTCTGGGCGTAGAAGCCGGTGATGGTGCCGGTAGTGGCCGCAACGATGACGACATCAAAGAGAAGCAGTTGGTCCGAGAGGACGACCGGGCGGGCAGCGACCGACAGGGGGAGGAGGAGGGCGACCAAGGTGACGAGGGGGTAGGCGATGACGGCAGTGAGGTGGTTCCAGGCCTCGAGGCGAGTCAGCCAGGGTATCTCCGACCGAAGGATGGTGAGCAGGAGCTTTCGTGCGGTCTGGGCGGTCCCCTTGGCCCATCGATGCTGCTGAGTCAGGAAGGCCGACATCGTAGGGGGAAGCTCCGCGGGGGCAACCACATCATTCCGGTAGACGAAGCGCCATCCAGCAAGCTGAGCGCGATAGCTCAGATCGAGATCCTCAGTAACGGTGTCATATTCCCAGCCTCCTGCCCCCAAAATCGCAGCACGTCGCCATACTCCCGCGGTCCCGTTGAAGTTGAAGAAGAGCCCGCGACGATGGCGAGCAGCGTGCTCGACGGCAAAGTGGCCATCGAGGGCCAGCGCCTCAACGCGGGTGAGCACGCTCTCATCGCGGTTGGTGTGGCCCCATCGGCCTTGCACCATGCCGACCTCAGAATCCGCGAGGAATGGCGTGAGGCGCTCAAGGAAGTCGGGCTCGGGGAGAAAGTCGGCATCGAAGATACAGACGAGCGGGGCATCGTCCAGATCGAGGCCATTAGCCAGCGCGCCAGCCTTGAATCCGGTTCGTCGCTCTCGGTGAATCAGGGAAACATTCTTTCCTTGCCTGGCCCAGTATCGGGTCCGCTCCTGCGCGATCGCTGTCGTGTGGTCTGTGCTGTCATCGAGGATCTGGATTCGAAGATCCGGCCAGCGCAGCTGGCACAC
The DNA here is from genome assembly GCA_964554315.1 of uncultured Enterobacterales bacterium. GTDB lineage: Bacteria > Myxococcota_A > UBA796 > UBA796 > UBA796 > UBA796. Next base: position 2,602 of record CAZKOI010000359.1, read on the forward strand.
AGCATCGATCACCCGTGCGACGACCGCGGGCTCGTTGAAGACGGGGACCTGAACAAGCACCGCGTGGTCTGTCATGTCTCCGGTCTCCAGAGCCTTTGCTGGCTGTCGAAGCCACCAGAGGAGCACCAGTCGGTGGGCGCCCCACAGGGCGAGGCCCGCCAAGCAGGCGGAGTACAGCACGACGATGAGCAGGGGGATCCACATCACCCGACACACCTAGCCCAGCAGGCCTGGATGTTCATGGAGCAGCAGAGATGGGTTTCTCGGTGGAGGCTGAGGACTATCCTTGCGACTCGGTCAGCCTGAGGAGCTCCTTGCGGTAGTCCATGGACCGGTCATACTCCGACCCCCACACCTCGCGCGCCCGAGCCATATGCTTGGGGCTGTAGAAGAACGTTCGGTAGGTCAGGTCCTCTTCGGGCGTGGCCACATGGGACCGCACTTGGTCGCCGACGACGGAGATGACACCCATGGCTTCGAGCTTGGCGAAGGCGGCTGGGGCAACCTCTCGGGCCTCCACTCCGAAGATAGAGACAAACTCCGAGCGGCTGAATCCGGTCCGGAAGTTGTTCACGAGATACTTGTGTTGTTCCTCGAGATCGTCGACCTCCACGGCGCGCCATCGCCGCTTGTGGGCCAGCTCTGCGGCGAGGCCAGAGTCAAAGTCGGAGCCGACCTCGGGCGCGTAGTAGTGTGCTCCGAAGCTGTGCGAGCGTGCGGGGTAACCCAGACCAAGCAGCGAAGAGTTTTGACGCCGGAGATTGTACTCTTGGATGTTGGCCGCATTCTTGGTCTTGCGGGCCCCCTGACCCATTTTGTCGCTGTGTCCGGCGGCGGCAAGCCGCTCCGTGCCCCAGGCCAGCATGGCGTCTCGGAGTTCCACCGCGCGGTCGTCGATCTCGGGAAGGGCCTGCGCCAGCTCGGTTCGAGGTAGCGGCCGATAGCCATTTAGGTGAAGCGAGTCTGGGTCCAGGCCGATGAGGAATTCCACGTCTTGCTGAAACGACTCGAGCGTCTGCTCCGGCATCCCGGCCATGACATCACAGTTGACATGACGGATACCTGCCGCGCGGGCTGCGGTGACGGCGCGGGCGACATGCTCAGGCTTGTTGAAGCGCTTGACGATGGCCTGCACGCGCTCGTCGAGCGTCTGCACGCCGATCGTCAACCGGGAGATGCGCCCCACCTCGGCAA
>CAZKOI010000360.1:0-3791 GCA_964554315.1 uncultured Enterobacterales bacterium
TCATTCTTGGAGATCACCATGTTTGCATCCATGATTCTTGGCCTCGGCTTGGTCGCTCAACCTGCATCCGCCGAACTCAACCTCATTCGCTACGACAGCTACGCGGAGGATGGGGACGTCATCTGGGGTGGGTACTTCTCCGACCCCGAGACCGGCTTCGGGAAAAACAACTGCATGGGAATGGTCTACTCGTTCGACAAGGACCAGTACCCGCTCAACATTGTTGGACTCAATATCTTTTGGGCGGGCGAGGGCGCAGGCGTGACCCGTGAGGCGATGATGCGCATGTACATCGACTGGTACGAGGGTGAGGCGGACGAGTTCATCATGCGCAATGGCGCCATGTACCGGCGCCTTGAGAACAAGAAGATCTTGGTCGCCGGAATCGACCTCGAGGGCACGTGGCAAGAGATCGACTTTGAGACGGAGGTCATCAACGTTGACTTTGACCCCGATGTGCCCGGCGTGCAGCCCATCACCTACGGCTCCGTGGTCGTGAGCATGTGCTACGTCAACGAGCAGATGCTGCCAGAGATCGCGATGGACACCAACGGCTTTGCCGATGAGCCGCCGCCAGAGGATGGGGACGACTACCTTGATGGACACGAGACGAGCCGCTTCCGTAGCTTGATTTACTGGAACGGGCTGTGGACGACCTCCGATGAGTACCTGCGTGCGACCTATGGGTTTGAGGATGCAGGTGACTTCATCATGCGCCTAGTGATCGATGCAGGGGTGTCTGTTGGCGATGACTCCGTGACTTGTGAAGATTCCGACGACTGGAATGTGGCGGCCATCACCCCGGATCGCATGGACTACGGCTCGGGGGTCGATGTCCTTCTGACGGGAGACTACAACTTTCCAGAGGATGCCAACGTCTACCTGGGCGAGTACGAGCTGCTGAGCGTCAAGGCCAACTCGAACTGCGGGATTGAGGGACGTGTCGACCCCAACATGAAGGCCGGGACCTACGATGTGATTGTCGAGTCAGCCGGCATTCGACGCGGCGGTGTCTCCTTCACCGTTGAAGACAAGAAGGGGGGCTGCGCCAGCGTTGGAGCTCAGGGCTCTCTGGCCTTCTGGCTCGTGCCGCTGGCGGGAGTGGCCGCTCTCATTCGTCGCCGGCACGGGGCCTAAGCGACTCAGTCGAGTACGGTCCACTCGGCCTGGATGGCGTACTCGATAGGCTTCTGAATGTGCTCTAGGTCGCCCACGACAACGACCACGGCCTCGTCGAGCACACTCTGCTTGGCGGCATCGCTAACGCTGGCAACTGTCGCTGCCTGGGCGCGGTCTAACGAGTCTCCCAGTGTGGTCATGGGAAGTCCATCGACGGCATACTCCGCAAAGGTATCGGCGATGGACGCACGGGAACCCATGGACTCAACAACGCGGGTTTGCCAGGCTCCCATGGCCTTGCCGAGCTCGACCTCGTCAATGCCGTCGTTGTAGCGCTGCAGCTCGTCCAGGAGATCGACCAGTGCCGGTGCCGAGACGTCGCGCTGCACATTGGTCCGAGCCAACAGGTACCCGTAGGTGGCCGCGCCGGTGTGAGAGGCACGAGCCCCGTAGGTGTAGCCCTTCTCTTCTCGCAGCAGTCTGTTGAGGCGGCTGGTGAAGGTACCGCCGAGCACGATAGCCCCAAGGCGGGCGGGCTCAGCCGCGGCATCTAGGGCGGAAGGTGCGGGTGAAATCACCTGCAGTGCGGTCTGTGATGTGCCTGGCTTATTGACGAAGAAGTGTCTCTTCTTTCCTGCATGTGACGGTGGAGCGGCGATGGTCAAGCGTGTCGCGCCAGAGGGCTTCCAGTCGCCCAAGCGAGCGTTGAGTTTTTCTTTGATCACGTCAGCAGTCACGTCTCCAGCGACGACCAAGACCGCATTATCCGGGACATAGCGCTTGCTGTACGAGGCGCGTATCTGCTCGGCTGTGAGGGCTTTCAGAGACTCCAGTGACCCCTCGATAGGGTGACTCAGGGGGTGGCCCTCCCCGTAGTACTGCCGCGCAACGGTCCAAGCTGCTACCGTTCTGGGGTCGTCACTGGCCTCCTTCAAGGAGCCGACCTCGAGCGCCTTGAGCCGATCGATGTCTTCCGGGGCGAACCGCGGTCGAAGGATCATGTCGGCCATCAACGCGAGGCCTTGGTCGAGCCTGTCGGTGTGGGTATCGAGTCTTACGACGCTGGCCGTTCCGCCGGTGGAGACGGAAAGGGACAAGGCCAGTCGCTCGACCTCCGCCGCGAACGCGGTCGCGTCACGGTCGCCTGCACCGTGCTTGAGCGCCTCATCCGTGAGACTGCTGACGCCGTGCTGGTCGATCGGATCCTGAGCGGAGCCGCCAGGGATGACGAGGCGAAGGCTGACCAGCGGGAGCCCTGGACGCTCGACGAGCCAGATCTTCAGGCCGTTCTCAAGTGCGTGCTCGGTTGGCACGGCGGGGACAAAGTCTGCCGCTGCAGCGACAGTTGGCGGTGTGCTGATGTCGACCACGGGGGCCTCCGGTGTATGAGCGCATGCGAGCAGGAGCCAGGTCAAGGTCACTTTGCACCTCCCTCGGAGGGGCGGACTCGAAGGATGCACCTTCTGGCTTCAGTCAATGTGGCGGCCGCGGCACGAATGTCGTCGGCCGTCAGCGCCCGGTAGCGGTCGAGGTCCGCCTGAACGGCATCAGGTCGACCGGCGATGTAGTGGTACCGGTTGAGGGTAGTCGCGCGGTTTTGAAGCTCCTCAAGGCCCTCGATGAAGTGCATCTCAAGTTGATTGCGTACACGCTCCAGCTCTTCCGCGGTTGGCCCATCCGCAGCGAGGCGGTCGATGTGCGCCTGTATGCGGGTCTCGAGGTCCTCGACCGTTTTTCCCTCCGCAGGTTTGGCTGCAACTGCGAATACGCTGCTTAGCTTCTGAGAGTCCTGCCACGCGTTGACCTCAATGGCTTCCTGTTTGCTCGTGATGAGGTCGGCATAGAGTCGGCTTGAGCGCCCGCCCGCAAGGATCTCCGAGACGACGTCGAGAGCCGCATCGCCACTCTGGAAGACCGCTGGGGTGTGCCACGCCAGCAGGGTGAGGGGAATCTGAACATTATCGGTCGCTTCAACCAACGCCTTCTGGGGGCCATCGGGCATGCTGGGTTGGGTACGGTTCAGCGGCGGAGCGGCCGGAATCGAGCCGAAGTACTTCTCTATCCAGACCTTGGTCTCTGCGGCGTCGAAGTCGCCGGCCACGACAAGGCTCGCATTGTTGGGAACGTACCAGTGGTTGAAGAAGTTGACCACGTCGTCAACCGTGGCGGCCATGAGGTCTTCGTGGGTTCCAATGACGGTATGGCCGTAGGGGTGGTCTGGTGGGTACATGGCGGGCGCCATCTCTTCCCAGATGATTCCGTACGGCGTGTCCTCCACTGATTGGCGGCGCTCGTTTCGCACCACGTCGCGTTGGAGATCCAGCTTCTCTTGAGTCATCGCTCGGGCGAGATCACGCATCCGATCGGACTCCATCCAGAGAAAGGTCTCAAGCAAGTTCGAGGGTCCGACCTCGTAGTAGTCCGTGGCGTCGCTCGAGGTCCAAGCATTGTTCCAGCCGCCGTGGGACTCCATGAGCTCGTCGAAGCCAGCGTCCGGCAGATTTACGGTGCCCATGAACATCAGGTGCTCAAAGAGATGGGCAAAACCCGAGCGTCCAAGCTCTTCGTCCTTAGAGCCAACGCCGTACCAAAGGTTGATGACGACTTGGGGCAGGCTGTCGTCGTGGTGGAGTATGACGTTCAGTCCGTTACCAAGTTGGTATTGTTCGTGC